>JBJOFM010000070.1:0-10779 GCA_046048755.1 Bacteroidota bacterium
ATATTTCTGCAATTTGTTCATTAAAATAATTAAATATAGTTTTGCATTTAAATCAATAATTTATTTATGGAAAATACCAATAGTGAAGGTTTAGTGCTGCCAAAAAAGCGAGGTAGAAAACCGGGTTCAAAAAATAAGGTAAAATCAAAGAGATCAAGTAAATCAGCTCCTCATTTGGGTGCATTTGCCTTTTTAGAAAAAGAAATACAAGCACTTTCTAATTCATTAAAGAAAGCAACTGCAAAGGCTCAAAAAGAAATTGAAAAAATAGAAAAGAAAAATGCTAAAGTGATTGATGGAATTAAGGCTAAAGCCACAAAATCCATTAATACTTGGAAGGAGAGAGCTAAGGAATACCGTAAAAAATCAATGACAGTGGGAAAAGGCAAGCGAGGCAGAAAACCAAAGGCAGTAGAAAGAGTTGTGGGTAAACCCGGCAGACCCAAAAAGTCTGTATTTAAGCGTGGTGGAGGGAGAAGAAAAGCTGGAGAATTGACGAAAAAGGACATCATCGTTAATTTCATGCGGGAGCAAAATAAACCGATGGCTTCTGGAGAATTAATTACTGCGCTATTCCTACAAAGTGGCGAAAGAGATAAGAAGAGATTCTCACAGGGAATTTATACAACACTAACCCAAATTTATAAGTCGGGAGAGTTGAAAAAAGACGCACAAGGAATTATTACATTAAATAATTAATTTTCCTTTTTAGGTTCGCAAAATATAAAACGGGGGTTGCCTGAATAATCATGGATTATTTGAGCAACCCCTATTTTATTGAATATCTCACAATTGATTTCTGCAGTTTCGGAATCAATTTCCAACCAAATTTGTTCTACTGAGTTTTTTTTCGCTAATAAGTTTGCAATTTTTTTGTAAAAAATTAGCGGGTCATTGTCTTCTACAAATAAGGCTAAATGGGGTTCAAAATTTGTTACATTTTTATTTAACCTTTGCATTTCTTTTTTGGGAATATAGGGTGGATTTGAAATAATTATTGAATAATTTTCCTCAATTCTTTGCAATCCTAAGACGTCAATTTGTTGAAGACTAATTTGAGTATTGTATTTCTCTGCATTTTTTTGAGCAACAGCAAGAGCCTCTGAGGAAATATCAATGGCAGAAATTAGCCAATCCTTACGATTGTGTTTTAACCAAATAGGTATGCAACCGGATCCCGTGCCTATGTCTAGTACGCGGTGGGTGGAGTTGATGTTGTTCTTAGGGTGTTCTAAAATATGTTGACATAATTCTTCGGTTTCAGGTCGAGGAATCAGTGTGTATTCGTTTACAAATAAATCGAGTTTGCCAAAAAAAGCTCTATTGAACAAATATTGAATAGGTTTGTGGTCTAACAGATTTTTCAACCAATAGGTTGTTAATTCATCCCATGCTGATTCCGGTGAATGGTCTAATTCTTCTAAGAACCAGAAATTCATGGCATGTAATTCTTCGGATGAGAAATACGTTAAAAATTTCTTTTTAATTGTCAATAATGCCAATTCTCTTTTTTGTGGTAGCATTCCGTTTCAAACCTAGGGTACAATGGGTGTTTTACAAAATCGTAAATGGTAATTGTTTTTGGATTGTATTTCCATCCGGCAGTAAGCAGCGTACTGAAATCAAATAGGCTCCTTTGGGTAGTTTGGCGGTAGAATTTGCGGGGAAACATAGATTGCCGCTAAAATCGATGCGTTCTTTTTGAATCGGTGTGGCAATTAGATGTCCGGATACGGTTAGCATCTTCACTTGTATAAGACAGTCTGGCATAGGTAATTGATATTCTAAGCACAAGTAATTTTGATTGCTCGATTGCTGGAATTTCCATTGATTGAGTTTGAATGTTGAGGAATTTTCTAGAATCGTCCACTCTTTGTGGAATCCTGGACTGCAGAATTTCAAACCTTCTTCTTTTGAGTTTGAACTATCTTTATAACAGGGGTTACTCAATCTATTTTGTGTTTGGTATTTACCATGACTACGCCAATTCCATGGATTCGTTGCAGCTGCTGCAACACCCACTCGTTCTAACGAAATATTTTGTGTTTGGTCGATTTCTGGATGATGCCAACGAGCATTGTAGCCCGCGAGATGAAGTCGTGTAAACGTTTGAATATCGAATAATTCTAGCAATCCAAAATCGGCATTTAACCCAATGAAAATAGAATTTTCCATAACACGGTTCATGGGTAAATCAGGATAGTTTAGGTGCATTATTTCTGCGTCTTTACAGATTATTAAACACTGTTTTGGTAGTAAAATGCGATTGATTTCGCTAATGGGTATTTGCCATCTCGGAATGCTATCGTTATAATAATATCGAATAGCTAAGGAACGGAGATCTAACGGGGTATTGCTTTTGTTGTAAATTTCTAAAAAATCGATTCCATTTTCAGTGGTACTAAATTGTATTTCGGAGATAATTACGTCTTGGGTGGTTGGTTTTTTGATTTCGGATTGGTTGATAAGGAAAACGGTATCTACAAAAGGGATAATTTCCGAAAATAATTTTGCCGAAATGAGTAGTTGATTGTTGAACATTACATCCCGAATCGATGGGGTTTTTAGTAGGAATCGGGCATATGTACTGTTTGATGCTTGGAGCGAAACATCAATTTTGATGTTCTGTTCTAGGCTATCCTGTGCGTAAAATTCAACGGTTTCCCATTGTTGTTTTATTAATGGTTGAATGCATTGAATTTCAATTTCCTTGTTTTCATTAAATACCGCAGCGGAGAATATGTTCTTGGGCAATGTTGGTATTCTAATACACGAATCTATGTATCCGGGTGTTCCACCGATTTGGTTATTACTTTGCCAATTCAGCCAGGGTGTTATTGTGGGATTTAGAAATGCTCTTTCTAGACTATATCCCCCCAAATGATAGGGTTCTTTGTGGTACTCTTCACGGTATCGATTTTGATAAATGATTTCCGATTTTTGATTCTTAATAATTATGGAGTCATCGGTAGTATTAAATGATGGGAAATTCACCACGGGATAACTTATTTTTTTAAAGTCACGGGGAACAAGATTGGAGTCTTTTGCCGAATATAATACGAGTATTTCTTCTGGTTTTAACCAATAGTTTGGCAATTTTGTACAACTTACGGCATCGCAAAGTTGTGCATTCGTAAGCCATAGTCCTTGAGAATGAGTATTTTGTATTTCGAGGTATTTAATGGGTGGGATGCCCACTGGGTTTTGTCCATATTTTGGGGGATTGTGCATGATCTCGGTGACAATTATTTGTCCACGCTTAATGGGTAATATGCACGGATAAATCGTTCTAATACTGCATATTTTAGTGGTATTTTTAGAACTATCGGCAATGTTTAAAATATATATCCAAAAACTGTCGTTGCATTTCCAAGGCTTTAGCGAAGTTATTTCCAACGTATTATGATTGATTTTTTTACAAATACCTATGTTGGCAGAGTCAGAAATGAGGCAGCGAGTAGCGTCTATTCGGATGGATTCATTAAATTCTATCCATGCGGAATTAGATGATTTCCAGGAAATATTGAGCGCTTCAGGCCCAGTTAGGTCATTGGTTATTGGTTTCTGTATTAGTTGATTAAAACTCCATTTACCTACGCTGCTGCTGCCGGTTTGGATCAGGTTAACGGATAATGTGGTTAATGTAGATTGAGGATGAAGTGATGCCGTTGCCAGTAGATTCCATTCAATTGAATCTTTCCAATGCCATACTATATTGAGTTTGGAAGATTGAAATAATAATCGGATTTCAAATTGGGAACTACTTCGATTAAATAGGCTAGACGAAAAACCAAGTACTTCGTTTTTAGAATTGTACAGGGTTAAATTGTCAAATTTATCGCCGATTCTGATTTTACATAGTTCCGTTGAGGAATCCGAAGAGAAAGTTAAATTAATTTCCAAGTAATTACTGGAAGATGGATTTATACCAAGGTAAATTTCTGTGGCAATTTCCCAATTTTTAAACGTATCTATGGGTACTTTTATGGTTGCTAATTGGGTGGTTGATTGGGCAGGAAGGCAGGTTTTTATATCAAACTCACTATTAGGGACAAAGCAAAAGCTATTTACTGGATTTTGCTGGCAGGATTGAAAAAAGACGCTATCTGTGGTTTGCGCCTGTACCTGCGGGACCCCGTTAATACTCAGGATAAAAACTATTATCCAGTAATAATTATTTTGATATTTTTCTCGTTTTCCATTGAAAAGAAAGGAAAGGAGCAGCGAAACCCAACAGGGGTAAGAATATTGTCTGACAAACACTGGACACGCCGATCCATCCAATTTTTGTTGGATATTGATGGTAGTTGAATAGTTTGTTTCCAAACCAGATATCGATAGCGATTTTTGTTGGGATTGGGATAAAAGCCAGTAATGCATATTCCCCGTACACGGGGATTACGGTAAGTACCCACAGGGTTACGAGGTAAAAACCGAAAAACGACTGTTGAAAGAGTGTTTTTTGCGATTTTTGCAAAAAAGATTTTTTAAACCAACGCACTCGTTGATGAAAAAATTGAGAGACGGATGCGCATAACTGTGCTTTTACAACACCATCCTTAAAATTATTGACAACCACCCAGGAGGCGTTTTTATTGAAGAATAGTTGTGTTGTAAAGATGTCGTCTCCGCTAGCGATGTGCTTGTGAGATGAGATATCGCCTAGAGACAACCACGTTGATTTATGAAAGCACAAATTTGCTCCATTTGCGGCGATGGGTGCGGTATGTTGAGCTGCAGACAATCCGATGGCGACTAGTACTTGGTTTTCAAGTGTTTCGTAGGTATTTAACAGTGTTATCGATGAGTTTGAACTATAAAACTCAACCCTACCAATAATGCATTTTGCATTTGGATTGGCATTGGCGGTGTTGGCATGGGAGTTTATAAGTGTTGCCGGTAATTGGCAGTCGGCGTCGGTAGTTAATATCCAATCGTAGTTTGCTTGTAACGCCCCCGTTAGTAAAGCTTGTTTTTTGGATGGCAGTGAGGAAGAAATTAGTGTCGCCGAAATATGCGAATTTGTTTGAATCCAAGTTTGAATTATTCTCGATGAATTATCGGTTGAAAAATCGTCTATGAAAATCACTTCCCATTCAACCGCAGAATTGATGTTGTTTAGTGATTGCAAAAGGGGTTGTATTCTATTAGCTTCGTTTCGGAATGGGATTAAAATACTGCAATTTTTGAAATTACTACTGTTGTAAGGGTGGGATTGAAACGTTGGATTTTGGCGATCTATAGCTTCGTCAATTAGGCTAACATCTCTGAAATAGTATGTAGATTTTAAGGTATTTCTCCACCAGAGAATATACAATAGCGCTACGAGACTATTTGTCAGAACCAAGCCCATGGGCTAAAATGATTTTTCTTTCGATTGCGGTGGTTGAATAACCGGGAACAAAATCTAGCGTTTTTACTTCACCACCGTTTTGGATTACCCAATCGGCACCTACGATGTTGCTAATTTGATAATCGGAACCTTTTACAAGAATATCGGGAGTTAGAAGTTGGATAATTTCTTTGGGAGTGGGTTCTGAAAAAACTACAACGCAATCAACAAATTCTAAGGCGGCCATAACCTTGGCTCTGCTATCTTGAGATTGTAAAGGACGTGCGGGGGATTTCTCCAATTGTTGAACCGAAGCATCGGCGTTGATGGCCACAATTAATTTATTTCCTAGTTGAGCTGCTTCTTCCAAATAGGTGACATGACCGGCATGGAGAATATCGAAACAACCATTTGTAAATACTACTTTTTGCCTGTGTTCCTTGCATTGCAATCGCCAGGATATTGCTTCGTTTAGGGATTTTATTTTTTTCGCCGTTTTCATTCGTCTAACTTAGCTAACTTTCTCATTTCCAAGAAATAAAGCAAATAGGCTAATGCACCAAAAACTATCATCAGTGTGTTGGAATAGGCAACAGAGAAGATACCAAATGTTTGAGCATCGTTTTCCGAGTAACCATAAACAAAATGAAGACCAAAGGCCATGGTAGCCCAAACTCCTGCACCTGCGGGTAGTGGAATAATAACACCTAAGGCCGAAAACATCATAAAGCCCAAAGCATTAGCAAGGGTTCCATCGGCAGTGATTTCTAGGGCTTTCATAGAGAAGTAACCTGACAACCAATAGCCACACCAAATAAGAACGCTGTAGAGCCCAAATTTTATTGGACTTTCTAACTGAAAAACGGTTTTAAATCCATTGGCGAATTTTGAAATAAATCCTTGATTATCTTGGGGTTTGCTAATCCAAGTAGTGATTTTTTTTCTAAGTAATAAAAAAGCGAAAAGCAACAATGCCGCAAGAAATCCAAGCAAGGTAATTTGTATTCCTAATGACATTTGGTAGAAACTGTGAATTAATGTTTTCAAAGGTTGAAATAGGAATAGGAATCGAACCATTTCATCAAATTGAATGATTAAACACAGAACGGCCATGAAAGCCAATACCACTAAGTCTATTAATCTCTCCGTTAAAACGGTGCCTACCAGTGTTTCAACGGGCGCTTTTTCGCTTTTTGCCGCAAGGGCGCATCGTGCAATTTCCCCACCTCGAGAAGTGGCAACATTCACTAAGTATCCCGACATTACGGCATAAAATGATCTCCGTTTGTTTAGTGTATATCCTGCGGGTTGAGACAACATATTCCATCTAGCTCCGCGTAACCAATGAGCCAATAGCATTGGGATTACTGCCAATCCAATCCAAGTTGGGGAAGCGTTTTTTATGGCATTCCCTGTAGTTTCCCAATCGGTTTTAATACCAATCCAAGCAAACATGGCAACACTTAACAAAATAATAATTGCTTTGGACGCCAGTTTCTTGAGGTTTTGCATATTAATGAATAATTCGATTGTGTCTATCTGGGAAGATATTTTTGGGTTGGTGGGTAGAAAGCTCTTCAGAATTTAGGTAACAAAACGTCATGATGATCAATTCGTCTCCCACTTGTCCGCGTCTAGCAGCTGCTCCATTTAAACCAATAATTCCACTCCCTCTTTCACCGGCAATGATGTACGTTTCAAATCGTTCACCGTTGTTATTATTTACGATTAAAACTTTTTGGTTAGGCACCATTCCGGCTGCGTCTACCAAATCCATATCCACCGTAATGCTACCGGTGTAATTCAATTCGGTTTGAGTCAATCGAACGTTGTGGATTTTTCCCTGTAATACCTCGATAAACATGCAGCGCAAAGGTAATACCTTTTTACTATGTAGCACTAATTCAAACAATGCAACTACATATGTGCTATTTTTGAACCGATGGAATTCAGTTCGAAGATTGTTTCCGATGCCGTTGAGTCGTTATCTGGTTTTCCCGGAATTGGGAGACGCACAGCATTGCGCTTAGTGATGTATTTGTTAAATCGTCCGGAGATGGAGGTTGCAAAATTGGCAGAATCCCTGATAAAATTAAAAACCGATTTGCATTTATGTAAGCATTGCGGCAATGTAAGTGATGCTTCTGTTTGTGATATTTGCAATAACCCATCCCGTTCCAATGGAATTTTGTGCGTGGTGGAAGATTTTAGTGATTTGATGGCTATAGAATCTACCCGACAGTTTTCCGGGAGGTATCACGTATTGGGTGGTTTGATTTCGCCGATGGATGGAGTGGGGCCGGATGATTTATCGATTGCAAATTTGGTTCAGCGTATTGAATACGAACAGATAACCGAGGTGGTTATGGCATTAAGTGCAACCATCGAAGGTGACACAACCCTGTTTTATATCGGCAAGAAATTGAAATCACAACCGGTAAAAATGACTTGTATTGCTCGAGGTATTTCCGTGGGTGGAGAAATTGAATATGCCGATGAAGTTACCTTAGGAAGAAGTATATTGCAGCGCACTGAGTACAACCTGTAGCCATGCATCAGTTATCGGTAATCATTGTTAATTATAATGTCAAGTATTTTCTTGAGCAGGCGCTGTTGAGTGTACAGAAGGCTTCGGTTGGATTGGATATCGAAGTTTGGGTGGTAGATAATAACAGTGTAGATGGATCGGTGGAGATGGTAAAAGCCAAGTTTCCATCGGTAAATGTAATTGCAAATGAAGGTAATGTAGGATTTTCTACTGCCAACAATCAGGCCATCAAAGCCAGTAATTCAAAGTACGTATTATTATTGAACCCGGATACGGTAGTTCAGGAAGATTCCTTCGTAAAGTGCTTGGATTACATGGATAAACACCCCGAGTTTGGAGGAATGGGAGTGCGAATGATAGATGGGAAAGGCAGATTTCTGCCTGAAAGTAAACGGGGATTACCTACTCCTCTGGTAGCATTTTATAAAATGACAGGATTGGCCTCGTTATTTTCAAAATCCCGCAAATTTGGCAAGTATCATTTGCGTTATTTAGATGAGTTCGAAAATCACGAGGTTGAAGTATTGAGTGGAGCTTACATGCTTATGCGTGTCTCTTGTTTGGACGAGGTTGGACTGTTAGACGAGGATTATTTTATGTACGGGGAAGATATCGACCTTAGTTACAGAATTCTCAAAGGAGGATACAAGAATGTTTATTTTTCGGAGACAACCATCATTCATTACAAAGGTGAAAGCACTAAAAAACGAAGTGCTAACTACGTAAAAGTATTTTATAATGCCATGGTGTTATTTGCTCAAAAACACTATTCGCAGCGTATGGCGGGTTGGTTTTCCTTGTTAATCAAATTTGCAATCTACGTGCGAGCTGGCTTGGCATTTGTTGTTCGATTAATTCAGCAATTGTGGTTACCGGTTTTAGATGTATTGTTGATGGTTTTGGGTTTTTCAGGCATTGCTTGGTATTGGGAATTGTATCACAAGTTTGTTCGGGGATTTTATCCCAGCGAATATTTTTTGATGCATATCCCGGTTTATGCCTTAGTAATTATGGCATTTGCTTATATAAGTGGCGGGTATGATCAGCCTGTTTCGGCCAGAAGACTTCTTCGGGGCGGAGTTTTTGGGACTGTAGTATTGTTTGCCGTTTATGCATTTTTACCAAAGGAACTACAATTCTCAAGGGCTATATTGGCATTAGGGAGTTTTTGGTCGATTGCCTCTCTGTTTTTAGCTCGATTTATAGCTTCATTGTTTGGCAAGTCAGAATTTTTGCAAGACAACTCACACAAACGTCGTGTGGTAATTGTAGGATTAGATTCAGAGTGTGATCGTATTCAAAACTTGCTGTTGCGTTCGGGTGTTCAATTGGAAATTGCCGGCAGAGTTCACCCTTCGGAATTAAAAGCAAATGGATATTTGGGAGGTATTGATCATTTGTCAGAAATTGTGACTGTACACCGAGTTAATCTGGTGATTTTTAGTGGTAAGGATGTGAAAAGTGGAAAAATCATGGAGATGATGGGTACATTTCGTGATTGGAATGGACAGATAAAAATTGCTCCAGAAAGCAGTGAAACCATCATTGGATCGGATAGTAAAAATGAGCCTGGCGAGCTGTTTACCGTGGATGTGAAGTTTCATTTATCCCAGCCACATAATCGACGTAAGAAAAGGATTATGGATATGATAATTGCCGTATTTGCTTTGTTGTTGTTTCCGTTCTTGTGTTTGTCTACAAGGGGTAGAAATATTGTTTTGAATAGTTTCTCGGTATTGTTGGGTTTAAAAACCTGGGTTGGCTATCAACAATTGGATAAAAAATTGCCTCGGTTAACAATGCATTGTATTGAAGCTTCCGGTAAGTTTTATGGTACTGAATTCGAGTGGGATGCGAACTTAAGCTATGCTAAGGATTTTGAACCGTTGATGGATCTAGAATTGGTTATTGCTTATTGGAGAAATCGGTATTAGCCATGAAAAGTATTTACGAATCACGTCGTTACATCAAGTTGCTGCTGCTGTTTTTAGCTTTGGGAATAGGGGTGTTAACCTTGTATTTGAGCAATTTGTTGGTTCAAAAAATCGCAGGTGAGGAAAAGAAAAAAATGGAAATTTGGGCCGAAGCAGAAAACCAGCTTACGGATCCAAATATGGATGGTGATTTGGGCTTTCAGTTACGGGTAGTAAAAAGCAATGAGACCATTCCTGCTATACTTGCAGATAGCTTGAACAATATTAAAACGATTCTAAATATTGATACGGCAGGGGTAAAAAAAATGGATAAATTCTTGCAAGACAAATTGGAAGAATTTCGAAATGAAAATGATAGAATTGTTGTTCCAGTTGATGAGAATACCAATTATTACGTGTACTACGGACAGAGTTCGGTATTGATCCAATTGAAGTACTATCCTTTTGTGGTTTTGGGCATTGTTGCGTTGTTTATGCTTGTGAGTTATGCCGCATTTTCGTCTTCAACGCGTGCGGAGCAGAACAAAGTTTGGGTTGGATTGGCAAAGGAAACCGCGCATCAATTGGGTACTCCCATTTCTAGTTTAATGGGTTGGGTAGAATGTTTGGATATGGGTGTTTTGCCTGAAAATGCAAGTGGGGAGATGAGGAAGGATATTGATCGATTAAACACCATTACAGAACGATTTAGTAAAATTGGAAGCGAACCGATTTTGCAGCTGTGTGATGTGAACGAAGTATTAAGTCAAGCCATTGCTTACATGGTTACGCGCAGCGGAAAAGGGGTTCAAATTACGTACAAGCCAGCAGCGGAGCCCATGATGAGTATGTTAAATGTGAATTTGTTTCAGTGGGTAGTGGAGAATTTAATTAAAAATAGCATAGACGCTATGGAAGGTAAAGGTTCGATTTACTGTGCATTGCGATCCTACAAGGAAAAAATTTACATTGATTTCACCGATACA
>JBJOFM010000071.1:0-7947 GCA_046048755.1 Bacteroidota bacterium
CTTATATTTAACTATAGTTTTATCATCCTTACAATTTCAACTATTTTTGCAGTACAACAATGAATATCCAAGCCCAAATAATTCAGTTATTAGATCAAGCTATTAAAAATTTGTACGGTGAAACTACCGTCCAAGTAAAACTCGAATCTACCAATTCGGATTTCCGCGGAGATTATACATTTGTTGTTTTTCCTTTACTTAGATTCTCTAAAACAACTCCAGAGCTTACTGCGGAGGCGATTGGACAAGAAATCAACAACAACCCACTGGTTTCAGAATACAATGTAGTAAAAGGATTTCTTAACATAGTGATTAATACCAGCGTTTACTTAAATTTCCTAGAGAATCAGTGGAACAATCCTGCGTTTCTTTCTACCTCCTTAGGCAATGGGAAAAAAGTAATGGTTGAGTACTCATCGCCAAATACCAACAAACCCCTGCATCTAGGTCACATCCGTAATATTCTATTAGGCTATAGTGTTTCAAACATATTATCGGCCAATGGATTTGAAACCATCAAAGCCAATTTAGTAAACGATCGCGGTATACACATTTGTAAAAGCATGATTGCTTGGCAGCGGTTTGGCCAAGGTGAAACCCCAGAATCTTCAGGATTAAAAGGAGATCATTTAGTAGGGAAATATTATGTAGCCTTCGAAAATGCCTTGGTGGAACAAACGCGAGAAACTATTGAATTAGCGAAAAAAGGGGAATGGCAACCCGAGAACACAATCATCCAAGAGCGATACAATAAGCTTTGGGCAGCCTTGCAATCGGCCAAAGAAGAAAAACAAATCAATAAAATATCAGACGATATTAAAGACCTAGTTAGAAATCAATCGGAAATTATGCAAGCCACGGCTGAAATGTTACGGCAATGGGAAGCAGGAAATCCGGAAGTGATCCAGTTATGGTCAACCATGAACGGCTGGGTGTACAAGGGCTTCGATACCACTTACCAGAAATTAGGGGTAAACTTCAATAAATATTATTACGAAAGCAATACTTATACGTTGGGAAAGGACATTGTAGAAGAAGGTCTAAAATCGGGTGTGTTTTATAAAAAACCAGACAATTCGGTTTGGATTGATCTTAGCAGCGATGGACTCGATGAAAAACTGGTACTTCGTTCCGATGGCACCTCGGTATACATAACGCAGGATATCGGAACAGCCGATCTAAAGTACGGTGATTTCGGTATAAATAATAGTATTTACGTTGTAGGAAATGAACAAGATTATCATTTCAAAGTACTGATCTTAATAATGAAAAAACTTCAACGATCCTATGCCGATGGGATGTATCACCTGAGTTATGGGATGGTTGATTTGCCATCGGGAAAAATGAAAAGTAGGGAGGGTACGGTGGTTGATGCCGATGATCTTATCCAAGAAATGATTAATGAAGCCAAAGCAAAAACAGAGGAACTCGGGAAAACGGATGGCTTAGCAGAATCAGAATTACAACAACTCTATCACGCATTAGGACTCAGCGCGCTTAAATTCTATATACTTAAAGTAGACCCAAAAAAAAGAATGCTATTCAACCCACAAGAGAGCATCGATTTTCAAGGGGATACAGGGCCATTTGTACAATACACCTACGCCAGAATTAAATCCATTCTCCGTAAAGCACCAGCTGTAGATCAATGGTTAACATCGGCCTCCGTGCAATCAACCTCATTGCTACCCGTTGAACTTGAAACCATACAAACCCTATACAGGTACCCTGAAGTATTAGCCGAAGCGTGCAACGCGTATTCTCCTGCCGATATCTGCGGCTATTGTTTAGATCTCGCTAAGGCATTTAATCGCCTGTACAATGAAGTGAGTATTCTCAATGAGCCCAACGAATCGGCCAAAATTAACCGCTTGAAAATTGCTAGTTTCACCGCAAATACGTTAAAACACGCCCTTTCCTTATTGGGCATCGATGTCGTGGAACGAATGTAAACCACTCCCCCATTAAACCTTTAGGCTTATTTTACGTCTACCAAACAAGTTACGCATGAAAAACACTTGTTTAGTTAATCTATCCCCTCGTAATTACTTCAAACAAGGAAAACGGTCTATACTAAGATTCCTATTCCTGTATACCGCGTTTTTCTACATTGAAAACCTCAATTCGCAATCGCTGTATTACCCTCCTATTACGGGGAATACATGGGATACCATCAGTCCAAGCCAATTGGGTTGGTGTCAACCGCGCATCGATTCTTTGTATAAGTACCTCGAGAATAAAAATACCAAGGCATTCATCCTTTTAAAAGACGGTAAAATCGTTTTAGAAAAATACTTCGGCACCTTTCGTCAAGATTCTTCCTGGTATTGGGCTAGTGCGGGCAAAACATTAACAGCATTTACCGTTGGAATTGCTCAAAAACAAGGTAGCTTAAACATATACGAACCCTCCAGTAAATATTTGGGAAATGGTTGGTCTTCCCTCAGTAAATCCCAAGAAGATTCTATTAAAATTTGGAATCATATTACCATGACAACGGGTTTGGATGACGCAGTATCAAACCTCGATTGTACCGATCCTAGTTGCCTATTATACAAGGCAAAACCCGGAACCCGTTGGTCTTACCACAATGCCCCCTATACCCTGTTGGATAAGGTTATAGAAAACAGTACAGGTAAAACACTCAATACGTTTATCGCCCAAAATATATCGGCAAAAACAGGCATCAAAGGCTTGTATTTAAAGCTAGATTACAACAACGTTTTTTTCTCCACGCCAAGAAGTATGGCCCGATTCGGTCTTTTATTACTGTCGAAAGGTTCGTGGAACGGAACGAAAATTTTAGACGACACCCAATACTTCAAACAACAAACCAATACCAGTCAACAATTAAACAAGAGTTACGGGTACTTGACCTGGCTCAACGGAAAGCAATCGTTCATGTTGCCTACCTTACAAAATCAATTCCCCGGAAGTATGTGTTCGAATGCACCGAATGATATGTATGCTGCATTAGGCAAAAATGGACAAATAATCAATGTTGTTCCCAGCAGTAATTTGGTATTCATCCGAATGGGGAATGCTCCAGATAACAATCCTGCCGGCGCCATTTCGGTAGCCTTGAATGATGACATTTGGAAATTCATTAAATTACTTTCGTGCAATTCCAATACAATTCATGTAATCGAGAATGAAAACAAACCCTTGATTTCAGTACACCCCAACCCAATATCCAACAATCAATTACTCACAATTTCACTGTCACAGTATGTTGGACATTCAAAAAGCAATTCCGAATTAACTGTTCAAATTGTCGATAATCAAGGAAGAGTACTCTACAAAGCGTTCACAAATTCTAGCAATAATTTAACCTATGGCGATACCAAAAGCAATACTGCTAACGAAATCAATGGCGGATCTCAAAGCGAAACTGGTAGAGAAGCTTCAAGGGTAGCTAGTAATGTAACTAATGGAGAAGCCAATAAAGAATTCTCTCAAGAGTTTGCTATTCAGCTTCCCGCGTTATCGCCCGGTACTTACTACATCTCTATCCACGATAATAATCGAAGATTACACCAGCAACCGCTGTACATTACACCCTAATCGTTACTTCTTCTCTAATCCCAATTTAACCAAAACTACGGCTTCTTTTTTACCATTGGTAAATCCATTATTGTGGTAAGAATTTCCATACCAATATTGCATGGATTCATAGACAGATTTGATCAATTCCGCGTTCTCTCCCGCCGGATTTATACTGTAAACGTCCTGCTGAGTCCAAGTATTGGTAGCATCTAAAAATGTGCCGTTCACCACGGTAAAATTGTGCTTGTATCTAAGTTTCCACGCCGCAGGCATAGCAACCTTAACCTCGTTGATTATCACCGAATCCCAAACAGTTTTAACTTGAACCTGCTGATATTTATCGTTGGAAGTGGTGAAATATTGCATTGGTAAGGTTTGATAGGTTTCTCTTTGGCAATTTTCATCCAACTTCAACTGAAACAAATGTGTATACTGATGCCCTTCATCGGTAATTACATCAATTTTATTGCCTGGATTTTCGTGTGTCATTTTATAGAACATTTCCAATTGCAACCAATAACCACCTTGAATGGGAACCAGCGCTTGGGGTGAAAACTCATATTCTATAGGAAACTTCTCTCCTCGCTGGTTTTTACCCGGTTTAAAATCACCCAAATGCTTCTTATCCCCTGGTGGCGTATATTGATAAAATCCCTTTAGTTCTCTAAAATCCATAAAACTTGAAACTTGCATCCCATTCCGGTCGCATACGCCAATGTACATCCCGTATTGCTTGAGTTCTTCCCCCATGGTATACGTACCCATAACCGCATATTTATCCAACCCCATAGCATGTACTTTCATGGTTAAGAACGACAAATTACCCGCGTACTGCTTGTCAAAATTGATTACCTGAACAATACCGCCATCCTTATTCACTCGATACAAGAAATACTTTTTGGGTCGATGTTTTTTATCATCGATGGTTTTGGGAACTTGCATTTCGCCCCGAACAACAGCCAAAAAATCATCCGATCCTGCAATGGGTGCAACCGTTACTAGTTCTGAATACAATTTATTTTCAATACCCGCAATATTTAAGGTTATCGCCTTAGCCTGACCATTTCTCCAATTCAAACGAAGCAATACGATATCTGCCGATTCTGTGGTTAATTCCATGTAAACATAACTTCCAAAAGCATAGAATTTTCTAAATCTTCTGATTTTCTTACCGGCCAAATCAAACTGCCCACGAATGTTGGATATCTTTACGCTTTTCCCAGAGGAATATATATTTCTTAGCGCAAAAACTCCGGATTTTTCGATGTACATGTGATGATAAGCACCATCCGCGTCCGACTCAAACCATTCCGGATTACTTTCAGTGAAAAATCCAGAAATCATGGTCTCTTCGAAATTGGCCACCTTTACCAAATTGGTATCGTAAACGGTATAGAACTCCTTATAATCACTTACTTTAGGACTTAACTTGGTAGTGTGCATCACCAAACCCGCTTGTCCCAACGAATAAACCGTATAAACATCATACCCTTTAGGTAAGGGGATTTTTTCGGCTTTTAATAATTTAATTTCGCCAGCTGTTTGACCAAACAATGGATAGGTAAATACTCCAAAGACAAACAATACAGTTAAAATTGTTAATTTAGAAAAAGACTTTCCTGATAATAAAAACTTACTCACTTTTTGGATTATAAATTCAAAACAAAAATAGTTTTCCTATCTCAAAAATCGACAATGATTTTGCATAAGATTATCTAACAATTTTTCTTGTAAACAACGGATTTACAAAGATTTTTGCGCTATTTCAGCCTGTTTGGATTTTCATCTACAAATGTAGACCAATCACTACGACCACCGCTTTTGCCAGATGATCCGGATTTATTCTTAGTGGATTTGGAGGATTTGGAAGAAGAATTGAGCTGAATAATCTCCCCATCAACGGTTTTCAATATTTTAGAACCGCCTACTCCCTCGCCACCCAGTCTTTCGCCGCCATTGCTGTCAATCAGTGATCCCGTACCCGTAAGATTAATACCTGCGGTTGATTTTTTATTTTTCCCGAACTCTCGCGGTTGGAATTGATAATAATGACAAACGGCAGCGGCCAATCCATCCGTTGCGTCCAAAGTTTCCGGAAGTTCTTGAAAATTAAACTGGGCATGCAACATGCCGTACACTTGCTCTTTTGATGCAGCTCCACTACCTACAATTCGTTGCTTGATGGTTCTGGGCACGTATTCGAAGACAGGGAGTCCTCTAGAAATCGCCGCAGCTATTGCAACTCCTTGTGCCCTACCCAGCTTAAGCATACTCTGAACATTTTTTCCAAAAAACGGTGCTTCAATAGCAACTTCTGTTACATCGTACCCGTCAATTAAACCACTAATCTTTTCATAGATATGATGCAATTTCATTCCGGCATCGGTGATTTTACCTAATTTCACCACACCCATCCCCAACAATTTAGGCCCGTTTAATTCAATGGTAATCAATCCATAACCCAATAAATTGGTTCCTGGATCAATGCCCAAAATCACCCGTTTTTTCTCCACCACACAAAGATGCTAAATTGGTGGTATAATCGGGGAAAATTCACGAAATTTGTAAAAATTTCAATTATATACATAAATTATGGCTTTTGATCTGGACTTAATCAAATCGGTTTATGCCGCAATGCCGGCCAAGGTAGCCGCTGCCCGCCAATCCTTGGGTCGCCCGCTTACCCTTACTGAAAAAATCCTATTTTCTCATTTATGGGATAATGCTCAGCCTCAAGCATTCGCTAGAGCTCAGGATTATGTTGATTTTGCGCCAGACCGAGTTGCCATGCAAGATGCTACTGCACAGATGGCATTGTTGCAATTTATGCAAGCCGGCAGACCCAAAGTTGCTGTTCCGTCCACGGTTCACTGTGATCACTTAATCACAGCCAAAACGGGTGCTTCGGAAGATTTAACCGTTGCTAACAACGAAAGCAAAGAAGTGTATGATTTCTTAGCATCTGTTTCTAATAAATACGGAATTGGATTTTGGAAACCCGGTGCAGGTATTATTCACCAAGTTGTACTTGAAAATTATGCATTCCCCGGCGGAATGATGATTGGTACCGATTCTCATACAGTAAATGCAGGAGGTTTAGGAATGATCGCCATTGGAGTGGGTGGAGCCGATGCTTGCGACGTGATGGCAGGACTTCCCTGGGAACTTAAATGGCCAAAACTTATCGGTATCAAATTAACCGGTAAATTAAATGGTTGGACAGCTCCGAAAGATGTTATTTTGAAAGTTGCTGGTTTGCTAACCGTTAAAGGTGGAACCGGAGCCATCGTAGAATATTTCGGTGAAGGTGCTACAGCAATGAGTTGCACAGGTAAAGGCACTATTTGCAATATGGGTGCTGAAATCGGGGCTACTACCTCTACATTTGGGTACGATGACAGCATGGAACGTTACCTTCGTGCTACCGGCAGAGCCGATATCGCCGATTTGGCTAACGGTATCAGAGAACATTTAACCGCCGATTCGGAAGTATATGCTAATCCAACAGCCTATTTCGACGAAGTTATAGAAATCAATCTTTCCGAGTTAGAACCCCATGTAAATGGTCCATTCACTCCGGATTTGGCAACCCCTATTTCCAAAATTAAAGAAGTGGCTGCCGCCAACGGTTGGCCTACCAAGGTAGAAGTAGGTTTAATTGGTTCTTGTACTAACTCTTCCTACGAGGATATTTCCCGTGCCGTTAGTTTAGCCAAACAGGTTGCTGCCAAAAACTTAAAGACAAAAGCGGAATTTACCATTACCCCAGGTAGTGAGCAGGTTCGTTATACCATTCAACGCGATGGATTCTTAGAAATTTTCGATCAAATAGGGGCAAAAGTATTTGCTAATGCCTGCGGACCTTGTATTGGTATGTGGGACCGTATGGGAGCTGAAAAGCAAGAAAAAAACACCATCGTACATTCATTCAATAGAAACTTTGCAAAGCGTGCCGATGGAAACCCCAATACCTATGCGTTTGTAGCAAGTCCTGAATTGGTAACCGCTTTGGCGATTGCTGGTGACTTAACATTCAACCCAATTACCGATACTTTAATTAACGAAAATGGGGAAGCCGTTAAATTAGATCCTCCTACCGGTGACGAATTACCAACTAAAGGGTTCGCCGTTGAAGATCCAGGTTATCAAGCACCCGCTGCCGATGGTTCTAGCGTACAAGTGGCGGTAGATCCAAATTCAAATCGTTTGCAATTATTGGATCCATTCGCTGCATGGGAAGGTTCGGATCTTCATGGATTGAAACTGTTAATCAAAGTAAAGGGCAAATGTACTACAGACCATATCTCTATGGCAGGTCCATGGTTGAAGTTCCGCGGTCACTTGGATAATATTTCCAACAACCTTTTGATTGGAGCTATCAATATTTTCAATGACAAAGCC
>JBJOFM010000072.1:0-6074 GCA_046048755.1 Bacteroidota bacterium
TTATTATCCACTTTGGAGAAATAATATTCCAAATTGATTCCACCACAGACAGGTGCTGCAGCACGAATGATTGAGTATAAAGCGTCCCCTGTTGTATCCAATTCCCATTGATAGGTATTCAGGAATGCACGGCGATCTAAGAATAGATTTTGTGAAAATTCTCTTCGGCCAATAATACATAATGCGTTGGTTGCGTGATTTAGTTCCGGTCTTGGTTCAAACACAGAAACAGAGCGCAACTTAACTTTTTTATGCACCTTATTTAGACTTAACGATGGATCGACCAAGACGAATCTTCGAGCCCTTTCTTTGGCATTTTTCTTTAGTGCCATTTCGAATACGCGTTGAATTCCTTGATGTTTTTGGGTATCCAATTTGCCTATTAACTCTTTGGTATAATATACAATTTCATCCCTAGTAGTATCATGAAGTGCACCAATAAACAATGTATTTTGTGGTACAACGATGCCCATGTTCAATAACCCCAATCGAACATCTTTACGATTAAGAATGGTTGCCATTACTCGCGCATTCACCGAACCCGGCCTTCCCGAGCACGCTCCGCAATCATAGGCTGCATAATGGGGATTATTGGTGGTACTACTACCATGTCCAACAATATAAACTAGGGGAGCAAACGAATTCACAATGCCAATACTCTTTAACAGCGACGCTGCGCGTTGTATCATCTCTTCAATGGTATAACCCACTTGTAAATCCCCTTCAAATTCGCCCCGATGTTCAACAGAAAGTACAGCTGTTTCTCCTAAGTGATTGAGTGATGAAGAAGAATTCCCATCCATACTCGGAAAGAATATACCTTTCACCAATTTCAATGCAGACCAAAAGCCTATTACCTGAGAAATCAACCAGCCTCCTACAATAGAATGTGAACTCGTATTGAAATGAATATCTTGTTTATGTTTTGCTGTAGAATGATATTCTTTTATTAAATACTTAGGCTGAACAGGCGCCGGACAATGTTTGGTGACATAATTTGAGTTCTCCGGTTTATAATAAAATTCAACGTTAAAATAACCAGGCGTTCCAAACGTTTCGCACTGCAAATCTTCGGTCTCTAAATGTCTTCGAATACTACACTCGCGGTCGTCGATACAAAATAATGCCTGAAATGATGGTAGCTTATTCTGTTCTACCGCTTGTTTTACCGAAGAATTGGAATGTTTTAGCTGCGAATTAAATTGCAATCCAGATAACACCTCATGATAATAAGAGATTTCCAATGATCGCTGCCAAAGCATTAATACTGTATCCAATGCAGAGGGTTCGAATTGAACAAATAGATCTCCTACAACCTCCGAATTTACCCAGTGATTCATGGGTTCCCAGTTTTCTTCCAGTTTTAAGTAGAGTAAATCCAACTCCAACAGTACTTGAAATCGAATTATTTCATCCAGCGTTATCGATCTAGGACGAAGTAATGTTTCGGGTTTTGATTCAATAGTAGCCACCAAACCAGACCACCCGGCATGAGCAAACTGTTGATCAAAAACGTATTGTTCAAATAAAGATTTAGAACCTAATAATCGATACAATAAGGATTCGGTTGAAAGGTCGTTTTGAAACAATAGTTTTTTGGCTTGTTGTGAATGAACAACACTAGTTACGCTATTTGATTCCAATGCTTTAACCGCATCCCAAAAAGTCAAGTCGGCATACGGAAACTTCCATGCCGCCACCCCTTGGTCGAGAAAAGCCCCTAAAATTTGAAACAGTACAGGTTGTATGAATACGTCAAAATCAATACCTTTTTGAAATTTCCATTGTTCCCTCAACCTTCCAACCGAAGGCCTATTTTCTAGTGGGAATTTCCCATGCAACATGGCATTCTTCCAATACTCAACATCGTTTGATGGAGCATATTTTTGAATAACATAAGCTACTATTGTCTCCGTTATCTCACCGGAATTATACTTTTTCCGGTAATCACTCAGAGACATAAACACTTGATAACCAAACCATTTTCGGGCCGTACCAATACCTGTAAAAAAATCAAATTCCTGAAACCCATGCAGGGTATTGTGATGAATAAAATCTTTTAACGGCGATTGGGACGGAAGATAATGTTTTAGTTTGTCTAGGCAACTTTGCCAATCAAACTCTAGCGATTTCATTATTTAAATTTCACTTCCCCGTTTTTATTCAATCGCTCTTGTTTTGGTCGGTTTAATGCTCCCGCGACATGTTTACTTTTATTGGCCGATTTCATGGAATCCAACCCCAATAAATTCAATCTTCCTCCGGCTTGATCAAACTCCATTTGCAAGTGCAATAAGTTATCCATAACCGTATGATCAACGAGATTGCATCGCGAAAAATCCAAGTTCAATTCGGAAGACCTAGTATATTGTTCCAATTGTTTTCTAATTCCCAACCAATTTGAAAATACTGCCGCACCAATTACATCCCAATGATTTTTGTTTTTAATAATTTTAGCGCTAAACATCCGAACCAGTGGAGCCCCTAACATCAATTGAACAATTAATTTCACCGTGATACCCGCTGCAATCCCAATCAATAAATCGGTTAATAACGTTACGATGATGGTAACTGTAAAGCCAAGAAGTTGTTCAAATCCTATTTTCGCCATTCTTCCAAATTCTTTTGGACTAGCCAATTTCAATCCAACTCCAATCAACAATGCGGCCAACGCAGCATTGGGGATCAAATCACTAAATTGGAGATCAAAAAACAAAAAAATCAGCATAAACAATCCATGAAAAAAATTGGCAAATCGTGTTTTTGCTCCATTGTGAATATTCGCACTGCTTCGAGCTACCTCGCTAATCATCGGCAGACCGCCAACGATAGAAGAAATGATATTACCAAAACCAACCGCCATCAAGTCCTTATTTGCATTGCTTTTACGTTGATAAGGATCCATTACGTCCATGGCTTTTACGGTTAACAAACTCTCCAAACTTCCAACCAAAGCAAACATCAAAACGTATTTTACAAATACTCCAATATGTTGAATTCCATCAAATCGCTCGTTCCATGCAATGGTATGAATAAAATCTTGGTCGAAATGAACCAAATATTTTTTATCAAGATGCAACAACTTGGCTAAAACAATCGATACGGTTAACACCACCAAGGGAGCAGGAATCTTACGTATCCATGAAATATTAATTTTAGGCCAACTTAAAACAATGATCATACTTAAAACCCCAATCATAGCAACACCGGGATCGGCATGCATGATTGAATGAGGTATGGCTAAAATTAAATCCAGTGGCTCCGATAATGCCTTTCCCATTTCATTCACTGGTGCAAGATTGAATAAAATATGGGATTGTTTGCTAATGATAATTATGCCGATGGCGGCGAGCATTCCGTGAATGGTACTTAAAGGAAAAAAATCCACCAAAGAACCCAATCGAATCATCCCAAACAGCATTTGCAATATTCCAGCAACTAAAATTGCACCGAGCGCTGTATGCCAGCCGGCTATTGGATCGCCTTTGCCAAATTCCTCAACAGCGCCCGCTACAATTACGATTAATCCTGCTGCGGGACCTTTGATTGTTAATCTAGAACCTGCAAAAAATGAAACCAAAACACCCCCTATCATGGCGGTCATTAATCCCATAATTGCCGGGAAATCACTGGCTTTGGCAATACCTAAACTTAAAGGAAGAGCAATTAGGAATACTAAGAATCCAGATGTTGCATCGTCTACTATATTTTCTTTGAGCCCCTTCCAGCCGTCTGCTGGAATAACTCTTTTGTTATTGTTTTTCATAAAAATTTACTAAAACAGCCTATTTAGGGCGCTGCAACCCTGCGAAATAAATACGAGAAAAGTGATTAATGATTATTCCTGCCTAAGCTATGGCAGAAAACAATAAGTACATGTACTTAACTGAATACTCTCAGTTGCTCGAATCGGATATATCGAGGGCAAGACTGATAAATTTCTGATGCAAAAGGACGGGATTTAAATTGCTGAATTTCAACCAATAAACACAATCGAAAGTCAGCAACTTCGGACAGGATTGGTAAAAACGTTAACCCTAAATCATGGTTATCATCATCGATTTCCTCTTCTGAGTCTGTTTCAAGTTCTAAACAATTGAAATTGGAATCGGAACTACCAAACTGTTGATGAAACTCTACAGACGAAAATACAATCAACGAAAAAATCGCAATGAGGATTTTCCAATGACTATTATTTTTCATCTTTACAAAAATGTTCTTCACAAAGGTAATAGTATGAAATCGCTAGTTGTGTAATTTTATTGTCTGAAATTTAACTGTGCAAAACTTAGTATGTATAATTTCAATAGATACGACAATACACTTATTTTTGCGTTTATGCTCCAAAAAAATTCTTACCAAATCTATGATTTCTGGCACACAATTTATTTTTAAAGAGCAACCCAAACTTGGGAATTTAACTTCAACTTTCATTGGATTTATCAAACCAATTGTCTTATTTTTAGTGTGTTATGCGCCGTTTGCTGTCATCGGACAACAAACGAACAATGAGAATAAAAAAGATTCGATCCTTGTTTCATCAGCTAAAGCAATCTACACCGGGAATTTCTACGGTCAAGTATGGGATGGGGAAACCCGCGACCCCATGGCGTTTGCAAGTTTACGATGGGGATCCACCGGCAAAGGTGGAATAACCAATTTTGAAGGGGAATTCCATTTGGGTAAAGGGCCATTTCCTTCCGATACTTTTTGGATTGATTATATCGGGTTTGAGACCTATTATATTATGTTAGACACGGTTAAATCGATGCCATTACAGATCCATTTAACACGTAAAATAGAGCGTTCCGACGCAGTAGTAATTACGTTGGGCATTAATCCGGCAATGAAATGGCTGAAGTTGGCGCAAGATAATCGAAAGAAAAACAGTCCTGCCAACATTCAAAGTTACCAATGCGAAACGTTTAGCAAAGCAACAGTTGCTATCAACAATATAAGCAAAACGCTTCAAAAAACCAAAATCGCCAAAAACATGGGATCCTATTTTGATACCATTTCTTACATGACTGGCGATTCCAACAAATCCATTTTACCTGTCCTCATTTCCGAGGTTCTCAGTGATTTCAGCTATCAAAAAACGCCGTACCTCACCAAGGAAGTGGTAAAAGCCACCCGTATTCGTGGACTTGGAGTTACGGATGGTAGTTTGGTAGGTCAACTCATGGGCAATACCTTCACCAATTATAGCATATACGATGAGAGTTTGGTGGTTTTCGATAAGGGAATTCCTTCGCCAATTGCCGACGCGGCCGAATTGTTATACGACTACCGATTGGTTCAAGTAGATTACACGCATACCCCCAAAGTAGTTCAGTTAAAAATCACTCCCAAAAATCCTCGAGATTTAGCATTTAGTGGATTCATTTGGATTCAAGACAGCACCGGCGCCATTGTACGGTTAGCTTTGGAAATTACAGGAGCTAGCAACTTAAACTATGTTGAAAAGTTAAAATTTGCTCAAGAATACGAACGCGTTGAATCGGGCGAGTTTTTGTGTACTAAAGTGCGCGTATTGATGGATATTGGCGAATTATCCAAGCAAGCCGCAGGAATGATTGCATCCAATACCACCACGGTTAAAAACATAAAAGTGGGCGTTGATTTTCCTCCAAGATTTTTTGATAACCGTATTGTCATGACTCCCGGAGCCAATCTTTATACCGATACTTTTTGGTTGAATCATGCCCACACCAAGCAATCAGAAGAGGAAAAACGTGTTGCATCAAAAATCGACACATTAAATGCCATACCCACCGTAAAAACCTATGTTGATTTGGTGAACTTTTTGGTGGACGGTTACCAACGTTACGGAATACTCGATTATGGCCCCTATTACACCCTCGCATCTTGGAATTTATTGGAAGGTGCCCGATTAAAAATGGGATTTCGAACCACCCCAGCAATCAGTAAAAACTCTGTTACAACCGGATTCATCGCCTACGGTTTTGCCGATAAAAAATGGAAATACGGTTTCAATACCGACATTTATTTCAATGTTAAAAATTGGAGTAAATTAACGCTGATGCATCGAAGAGATGTAGAACTTATTGGTA
>JBJOFM010000073.1:0-8483 GCA_046048755.1 Bacteroidota bacterium
GAGTTGCTGCGAGTGTTTGTGTAGATAGGTAGCATAATACCAGTAACAGTTTGTTGCACTGTTTGTAAGCGAGTTTAATACTCAAGGTCATAAACACAAAGTTCGATATTTTTTTTTGTAATTAGTTATTGTCAGTTTGACACTTTTTTAAGTATATTTACAACCTAAATACAAAAATTAATTCATTATGAAAAAATTATTACTTGTTCTAGCTGCTTTTGCTTCTGTAACTGGGGCTTTTGCGCGCAAGGTTACTTTTCAGGTGGACATGTACGGAAAGACTGTTTCTTCCGATGGTGTTTACTTGGTAGGGAACTTTAAAGATGTTAACTATGATGGTACTGCTGAAAATCCTAACGAAACGAACTGGACGGATGCGTATTCTTACAAAATGACGGAAACTTCTTCAGGTTCTGGAATTTATTCTTACACATTCGATAATTTGAAAGAAGGATTAGTGTATGAGTTTAAATTCAAAAATGGTAAGATGAGCGATTGGAGTGATGCGGAAAATGCTCCAAAAGTTTGTCAAGTTGGCGAAGGAAATGGAAATGGCAACCGTTGGGTTTTTATTGATAGCAAGACTTCCTATTTAGAATTACCTGCAATTCAATTTGGTGGTTCTGCACCATCGGGAATGCATGCTGTTTCTTTTAAAGTGGACATGGCAAAAGCGGTTGCTTCCAGCAATGGGGTATTCGTTGCGGGTGATTTAGGTTCAACTTATCCTACTTGGAGTGGTGATGGAATTGGTTTGGCTAATTACATTGAAAATGGTAAAATGAGTGGTACTGTGTACCGCACCGTTTTATATTTGAGTTCAAATACTTTCAAGTACAAATTTGTAAATGGTGGAAGTAGCTGGGAATCTGTGCCTGGTGCTTGTTCAAATAGCGGCGGTGACCGAGAAATAACCATCGCTTCCGATAGCTTTTTGAAGCAAGTGTGTTTTGGTCAGTGTGATGCTTGTCCAACTCGTACATTGCCTAAGTACAAAGTGACTTTCCAAGTGGATATGTCAACTGCTTGTAACTGGGATTCTGTAGATATCGCGGGTGGTAAAATGCCTGGCGGATGGGGTGGAGGAACTTTGTTATTAGACAAAGGTGGTAAAATCCACACGTTAACATTAGAATTCGACTCTGCAACTGAAGTTGAGTATAAGTACCGTAAAATTAAGGCCAACAATGTATCTTGGGAGGGTACAGCAAACCGTAAGGCAACCATTCTTTCTGATACCACCTTGCCGTTGCATTGCTTCGATGCAAATTCTGCTTGTACTCCAACTCCTGCTGCTTCCGATATTACTTTCTTGGTTGATATGACCAATGAAATCGTTGCGAGTGCTGGTGTTCATGTAATGGGTACATTCCAAGATCCAAACTGGCAGGCAGGTGCCATTAAAATGTCTGTGCATCCAAATAATGCAAATTGGTACACTACCACAGTAAGTGCGGTTTGCCCTGGTACTTTTGCCTATAAATTTACCAACGGTGACCCCAATGTAAAAGAGAGTGAGGAGAAGTTTACCGATACATTGCACCGCGGTTGTGTAAGTCCAAATGGCTTGGGTGGATTTAATCGTACATATACCCGTGTAGATGCTTCTGCTGCAACTGTTGTATATTATTTCGATTCTTGCAGCGCTCCTGCTCAAAGTGCGGGTGTTAGTAAGAATTTTATCGCAAACAGCGAAATACGTGTAATGCCTAACCCATCGGAAGGTGTTTTCACTGTTTCTTTAGCTGGTTCATCAATCAATGCTATTGAAGTTAGAAGCATGAGCGGTCAAGTGGTTCGTTCTATTGCTGCGACTGAACAAAATGTAGTAGTTGATTTAACCGGAATGCGTGGAGTTTACCTTGTGAATATTAAAGATTCTATGGGCAGAACAGCAACCCAAAAAGTAGTGTTGAAATAAATCTCAATTCTAAATAATTAAAGAAAGGGTCCTCGTAATGGGGACCTTTTTTTGTTATATACAGATACCAAAATCGGATCTAACCGAAGATTTTGAAATTTAATAATTCTTTTTCTTCGATATATCCACGAAGTGTATCGCCGTCATGAACAGGTCCCACGCCTGCCGGTGTTCCTGTGAAGATATAATCACCGATTCTTAGGGAAAAGAAATTGCTTACATAAGCGATAATTTCATCGATAGAATGAATCATTTGCTGGGTATTACCGGATTGCACTACCTCATTGTTTTTAAATAATGAAAAAGGTAGCTGATCTAAGGATGATGAAAAATCATCGATTGGGAAAAATTCTCCTATGGCCGCTGAGTGGTCAAATCCCTTGGCTTTTTCCCACGGTAATCCTTTGGCTTTTAATTGGGATTGCAAATCTCTGGCTGTAAAATCAATTCCCAAACTGATATGGGTATAATAGTCCTTGGCAAATTGAACAGGGATGGCTCTCCCGGGTTTGTTTATTTTAACAACAATCTCAACCTCATGGTGTACATCGTTTGAAAAATCGGGGATGTAAAAGGGGTTGTTGTTGCGTAGTAAAGCGGTGTCCGGTTTTATAAATATTACAGGTTCCTCGGGAGTCTCGTTGTTGAGCTCTCGGATATGTTCGCTGTAATTTCGTCCGATGCAAATAATCTTCATCGGTGTAATAATTATCGGGTTACGGTAGCGTCTCGTTGGGGACCGAGAGAAATGACACCAATCTTTTTACCTAGGTAGTTTTCGATGTAATCTACGTACGATTTAAATGTAGCGTCCATGGCATCAAAACCATTGGCATGGGTAAGATTCTCGCTCCAACCTGGGAAAGATAGATAGGTAGGTTCGATGCTTGCATTACACAAGTTGGAAGGGACTTGTTGAGTTTCTTGATTTCCAATTTTGTAGTGGGTAGCTACATTTAATGTTTCCATTCCGTTCAATACATCGCCTTTCATCATGATTAATTCGTCTACGCCATTTAACATGATGGTGTACTTTAATGCTACCAAATCTAACCAACCTGTTCGGCGTTTTCTTCCGGTAGTAGCCCCAAATTCGTGGCCTTTTTGACGGATGTATTCGCCAACTTCATCGTCTAATTCGGTAGGGAAAGGGCCTGATCCTACACGTGTGCAATAGGCTTTAAAGATACCATACACTTTCCCAATATGCTTTGGAGCCACTCCTAAACCGGTGCAAACGCCACCCGTTAATGTGTTGGAGGATGTAACAAAGGGATACGATCCAAATTCTATATCTAACATGGATCCTTGTGCACCTTCGGCCAATATTTTTTTACCTTGTTGAAGGCAATCGTTGATGAAATATTCGCTGTTTATGAGTTGGTGTGATTTTAAAAATTCCAACGAAGAAAAGAACTTGGTTTCTTCGCTTTGTAAATCGAAATCGGTGAACCCTAAAAATTGAATTAATTTTAGGTGTTCCGTTACTATGGCTTGATACCTGGAATTGAAATCTGGTTCTAAGATATCGCCAACGCGTAAGCCAGATCTACCAATTTTGTCCCTGTAGGTTGGTCCAATTCCGCGAAGGGTAGAGCCGATTTTTTGATCGCCTTTGGCCGATTCTGAAGCGGCATCCAATATTCTGTGGGTTGGAAGAATTAAGTGTGCTTTTTGTGAAATAAGCAATCTCTCCTTGTAATCTGGGCATTCGCCAACGATTCGGCCAATTTCTTCTTGCAATCGAACGGGGTCGATAACAACTCCATTGCCAATTAAGTTAATGGTGGATTTTCCGAAGATTCCGGAGGGGATGGTATTAAGAACAAATTTTTTGCCTTCAAACTCCAAGGAATGTCCTGCGTTGGGTCCGCCCTGAAAGCGAGCAACCACATCGTATTTTGGGGTAAGATAATCCGCGATTTTTCCTTTTCCTTCATCGCCCCATTGCAGGCCCAGTATTACGTCGATCATGATATAAAGAGGTAGAAATAGTGTGTTTAATTATTGTGAAGCTTGTTCCAAGCAGTGCAAGCACTCCCCTTGTTCGTTGGTTTCGGGGTTTGCATACAGGTGCAAGGAATGGTGGGAGACATTAAATTTCAATAAGTTTCCCATGGTTGTATTGATTTGCTGAACGCGAGGATCGCAAAACTCCCATACTTTTTTGCATTTATTGCAAATTAAGTGGTCGTGTTGTTTGTATCCATAGGCTTGTTCATAGTGCGAAGTGTTTTGACCAAACTGATGTTTTTTAACCAAGCCCGATTCTACCAAGAGATCCAACGTGTTGTAAACGGTAGCTCTACTTACATGGTAATTACGGTCTTTCATTTTGCCGTAAAGTTCATCCACATCGAAGTGTACTTTGTTAGAATAAATTTCGTCCAAAATCGCGTATCGTTCTGGGGTTTTGCGTTGTTGATTTTGTTCCAAAAAGCGGGTGAATAGCTCACGCACTTCCATTTTGGTTTTTTCAACTTTTGGATCTTTTTTTACGGCCATCGTTATTTAACTTCAGGATTTTCGGTGTAATTGGGATTGGGGATTGGTATTTTTAATTTTCTTGCCGTAGGAAATTCCTTTCGTACCTCAATTAATGCAGCATCCACTTCGGCTTGCGTAGTGAATGCACCGATATAAACTTTAAAATTAGGCTCATCGAAAATAATTTGAGCACCGTAGGTAGTTGCGAATTTTTCTTCTGCTTTTGTAAGTAGTTCTTGGGCTATGGCTCGTTTGTTTGAAAATCCAATAAAAATTCTATATCCATTAATTTTTTTTGAACTTTTAATTTTGTTTTTCCGATTTTCATCGGCTTTTTGAACCGAGGGCTCTGCTTCATACAGTATTTGCCCGAAACAATTGGGTGCAGCCCAAAGCCATGTAAATAGCAGGAAGACCAATGATTTCAGCATTTTATTTGGAAGCATAGTATTAATCACCTTACAAATATCGCATTTTTCACGTAATCACGATGCGGCTGTACTACCTTTGTGGTATGCGAAAAAAAGCCGCTTTAGTGGTTTTGGATGGCTGGGGCTTAGGTAATAAATCCCATAGCGATGCCGTTTACAATGCCAATACCCCTGTAACCGATGCCCTGACACAAACTTACCCTCATGCAACCCTGTTAACCCACGGTGGAAATGTGGGACTTCCAGACGGGCAAATGGGAAATTCTGAAGTAGGCCATATGAATATTGGTGCAGGCAGAGTGGTCTGGCAGATGTTGGCGAAAATCAATAAAGCATTTGACGATTCGGCTCAAGGTTTGGCTGATTTGGCTAAGGATAATCTTGTATTGCAGGAGATATTCTCAAAAGCAAAGGAAAAAGGAAGTCTGCATTTGTTGGGTTTGCTATCCAACGGAGGTGTACATGCTCATATAAATCATATTGTAGCTTTAGCGAAAATGGCGAGGAAGTCGGGTGTTTCTGAGGTTTATGTGCATGGATTTTTGGACGGCCGGGATACGGATCCGCAATCGGGAAAAGGCTTTGTTCAGCAATTTTTGGATGAAACGGCTTCCGATCCCGGAATTATCCTATCCACTTTGGTGGGCAGATATTATGCGATGGATCGAGACCAGCGTTGGGAACGGGTAAAAGTAGCCTACGATGTATTGGTGCATGGCAGTGGGGATCGGAATACGGATGCCGTTGCAGCCATTCAGCAATATTATGAACAGGGAATTACCGATGAATTCATGAAACCCATTTGTTTGAATGCCTCGGGATTGATTTCGGAAAATTCGGTTGTGTTAAATGCCAATTTTAGGACCGATAGGGGTAGGCAAATTACGCGTGCCTTGTGCTTGGAAGCGTTTCACGAGCAGAATATGCACCCGTTGAAATTGCAGTATTATACGCTTACGCAATACGATGAGACCTTTGCCATTGCCGGTGTAGTTTTTACCAATGATAATCTAACGAAAACGTTAGGGGAGGTAGTTGCCGATGCCGGTTTAACCCAACTGCGTGCTGCAGAAACGGAGAAATACCCGCACGTAACCTTCTTTTTCAGTGGTGGACGGGAAGCGATTTTCCCCGGTGAGTTGCGGTGGATGGAAGCGTCACCTAAAGTGCCTACCTACGATTTGCAGCCCGAAATGAGTGCCATTCCGTTGGTAGATAATGTTATACGGATTATTCAAGAGAAACAGCCTGATTTTGTGTGTTTGAACTTTGCGAATCCTGATATGGTTGGACATACCGGGGTGTACGATGCCATTATTAAGGCGGTTGAAACGGTGGATGCGTGTTTGGGTAAGTTGGTAAGCGTCTGCACGGATTTGGATTATGAGATGATTATTATCGCCGATCACGGAAATGCGGATTACGCGGAAAATGCTGATGGCTCTCCCAATACCGCCCACAGCACCAATCCCGTTCCGATTTGGTGGGTTACGGAGGAAGAACATGCCGATATTAATTCTGGGAGGTTGGCCGATGTGGCTCCATCAATTTTGAAAATTATGGGATTAGAACAACCCTCGGATATGACAGGAACAAATTTGTTAATGGGTCTTTAATAGATAGCGTGTTATGAGTTATAAAAATTATCGAAATACAAGAAATTATCGAAATATCACCCGTCATTTGGGGTTGATATTGTTGGTTTGTGTTTTCAGCGGGAGTCTGTTTATCGGCTGTTCGTCGGAATCTGGAAATAAAAAATCGAACCCAAAAACTTGGTTGCATACATTTATGGAACAGGAGTTGGATTCATTGGTTTTACGCAATGTTGAAGGTACAAAAATTACCATGATAACCGATGGGGATGGAGTTTCCAACGATAACGGTCAGGGATTGGAAACAGAGAAATTCCAGCAATTGGATTATCGTTCGGAAATGGATGGAATCATGGAATATGCGGCTATAAATATTGAAGACAATAACAAGTTTGATGTATGGGTAGATTCCAGTCTGAACCGACAAGGATTGTGGATGCGAATTAGGCATTATTCGGCAAAGGATACGAGTTCGGGATTGCAAGCAGTTGATATTTACGAACTTGAGGATAGGAAAGAGGGTGTAACGGGGTATGCTTCGACATCGGCCGTGGAGGGTAAAGACAGTTCATTGCGTACCAAAGTAGAAAGCAAGTTTGCCGAGACAAGAACGTACAATTGTTATCTTGTTACTTGGGATTTTAAGCAACGAACTTGGTGGATGGATCGCGATATTCGAGCCTATTATCAAAAAGGGGCCCAGGCTTTTGGCTATAAAATTAGAGAAAATGCCATTTGGGGAAGTCCCAAAGGATTGGATATACAGATAAACTTAAACAACGAACTTTGGCTCAATAACGATTAAATCTGAAACCGATGCTAGTAGTACAAAATTATATCGATGGGGTTTGGCGCAATGCAAATTCCGGTAAAACATTGGAGAATTTTAACCCAGCAACGGGTGCGGTGTATGGTAGTATTCCGGATTCGGATGGAAGCGATGTAGAAGATGCGGTAGCGGCAGCGTTGAAGGTGCAGTCGAGTTGGGCTGCTACACCGGCCGAACAGAAGTTCATAATTCTCAACAAAATAGCCGAGGGAATTGATGCGAAGCGAGAGGAACTGGCATTGGCTGAGTCTATGGATCAGGGTAAGCCGTTATGGCTAGCTCGAAATGAAATGATTCGATCGGCCCAGAATTTTCGATTTTATGCTACTGCTGTAATGCAGTTTGCCTCCGAGAGTCATTCCATGGAAGGAAAGGCCATCAATTATACATTGAGATCACCCATTGGTGTGGTAGGCTGTATTAGTCCTTGGAATTTGCCCTTGTATTTATTCAGTTGGAAAATTGCCCCGGCACTGGCTGCTGGAAATTGTGTAATTGCAAAACCCAGTGAATTTACTTCGGTAACTGCCTGGATGTTGACTCAAATTTGCTCCGAAGCGGGTCTTCCGAATGGGGTTTTGAATATTGTTTTTGGTTTGGGAGGGTCGGTTGGCGCTGCCATGGTTGAACATCCCAAGGTGAAAGCAATTTCCTTTACTGGTGGTACGGTTACCGGTAAACATATCGCATCGGTGGCTGCGCCCATGTTTAAAAAGTTAAGTTTGGAATTGGGCGGTAAAAATCCGAATATCGTATTTGACGATTGCGATTTTGAAAAGGCTATACAAACCACGGTGAATAGTTCATTTATGAACCAAGGCGAAATCTGTTTATGCGGAAGCCGGGTGTTTGTACAACGAGGCATCTACCAGCAATTTAAAGAACGATTGGTATCAGAGGTTAAGAAGTTAAATGTGGGGAATCCTCTGCAGGATGGGGTACGGGTTGGAGCTATCGTGAGTGAACCGCATTATAAGAAGGTATTGGGCTATTTGTCGCTGGCTGCGGAAGAAGGCGGGGTGTTTTTAACCGGCGGTAATGCAATGCATCCAGAGGGTTTTGAACAGGGATGGTACATTGAACCTACCATTATTGAAGGGTTAACGATGGCCAATCGATGTAATACGGAGGAGATTTTTGGGCCTGTGATATCGATAATGCCATTCGATACGGAGGAAGAGGTGATTCAATTGGCGAATGCCACAGAGTATGGGCTCGCT
>JBJOFM010000074.1:0-3537 GCA_046048755.1 Bacteroidota bacterium
CCTCTATGGAGTGCGCATAACCTTGGTGATGAAGTTCAATATAGGCATTAATTAATTCGTCAGTTAACCAAGTTCCATTTTGATCACTTCTTGGCAGTGCACATTTACGGATAACTTCTTCAAATGCGTGGTTAATTGACCAATGAAAAACTTCGGGTTTTAAATAAGCTTTTAACGATTTCTTAGGCTTATAATTAGTTATCGAAAATACTGCCCTGAACACTGGAGCATGCCAAGATATTTCACCCAATTCATCGGCCATCGGAAAATAACCTTCAAAGTAATTGCTGTAAAGTACCTCCCAAGTTACAGGAGATTGATCCAAGGACATAGTGTATTAACTAATGGCAAATAAAAGCAAGAGAACACCTGCTACTGCAAGTAATACCATAAAGATTATGACATTCACGCCACAGCCTAATCCTTTGCGCAGCGAATCCTCTAAACTACCTCCGCCAAGAAAATAGATTAGAAAAACAATGGCGGCTACAATTAATGCAACTTGTAACATAAAGAAAATTTAAATAATTGAAATGTTGGATAACTAGTATTTTTCAATCTGAGCAATTGGCATGAACAATCCTGTACGTTCTTCCGTGATTTCACCATCATATGGGTGCTAGAATAAATTTTTATCGTATAAAAAATCAGATTAAATCTCCAGTTCGTATACGATCCTCTATGGTATAGAAATCGAAGTCTTCTGGAATGCTTTCGTTGTTTACCCCTACGATATAGGCTTCAGTTGTCCAATATTCCGGATCCATTACTTCAATTCCATTCGCTTGCATTTCGCTTTTTATAAGATTAATTAAGGATGCGTTACTGCATGCATCGCCGTTAATTTTAACCCAATCAACAGCATCGAATTCGCCTTCAATAACATCCTGACCTAGATTAATTTTGATTTGATTTTCAAATGCATCCCCATCTTGATGGTTAGATTTGATCAACACAGTAAATTGATTCATGAAATGTATTTATTCCAAAAATAGTATTTTTAGCCAATGGATTGGATACAACAATATAAGAAAAGAGTATTATCTCGCTTAATTTCGGTAGAACCCAGTAAATTAAAAGAAAAAATAATAGATTCGGAATACTACTTGGTTTCTGAAAAAATTGACGGATTTTATACTGTCATGGTGGTTTCTGCTAAGGGAATATCGCTATATAACAAAAGTGGCAGGGAGCTTAACATACCGGGGATTCAGCAATTGAAATTTTCCCAACCCTGCGTTTTAGTGGGGGAGCTTTGCGTTTTTGAAAATGATCGTCCACAAACCCATCGAGAATTGTCTTCGGCAATTGCAAAGCCAACCGATAAAGACATTCGCTTCGCAGCGTTTGACATTATTGAATTAAATGGGAAAGCAGTGGAAGGAGATGCCGTTGAAAAATATCGTGTATTGTCTAGCGTAGCAAATCAAACGCGTTGTTTTACCATAACTCAAGAGCAGGTTACCAGTAGAACAGAAGTGGAGGATTTTTATAATAAAATTAACTCCAATGGGGGAGAGGGTATTATTGTAAAGGCAGCAAATGAAATAGCTTACAAAATTAAACCGATCATTACCTTGGATTTGGTTGTGCTAGGGTTCTGTGAAGGTATTCAGGAAAAAGCAGGAATTGTAAGGGATTTATTGCTTGGGGTGGCGCTAGAAAATAATGAATATCAAGTGGTTGGAAGTGTTGGTACCGGACTTTCGAATGCCGATCGATCCTCCTTCTATGAAGCCCTTGCTGGAATTGAGGTTAGCAGTTCCTACACGGAAGTTTCTGGAGCAAAAACTGCGTTTGTAATGGTAAAACCCGAATGGGCGGTAGAGGTTTCTTGTCTTGATATCTTGTCGGATAATTCACAAGGGTCGATCAAAAAAACCATACTCACCTATGGCACGTCCGGCTATGATGTAAAGGAATTATCGACTGGTGTGAGTTTAGTTAGTGCAGTTTTTATTCGGAAACGAACCGATAAAACAGTTGGTGTTGCTCATACAGGAATGCAACAATTATCAGATTTTTTACTTCCTTCAGCAACGGAAGCACACCCTAAACAGTTAGTGGATTCACAAATCGTTACAAGGGAAGTGTATACAAAAGAGAACAAGAATGGTAAAATGGTTCGAAAAATCCTTGGATTAAAAACGAATAAGGAAGATACTGACCTTTTTCCTCCATTTTTGGTTTTGTATACTGATTTTAGCGCCGGAAGGGCTGAACCTATGGATCAAGAAATTACGTGGTGCTCATCTCAATCGAGTATGCAAGATAAAGTAACAGCACTTCGTGCGGAGTATATTAAAGGAGGTTGGAATAAAGTAAATTAATATGGCAAGAACGATTAAAATAAATTACAATGGTAAAACCTATGAGCCGACGATTCAGGCATTGAGTCGTGAAAAATTGTATGGGTTCATTGAAGAATTAATTCAGGATGAAAATGCCAAAGTTTGCATTGTTGGAGGGCTTTTAATGGATGGACAAACTTTGATAGGTAAGGGCTGCACTTCACTTAAAACAATAGATAATAAAGGTGTAGAGATCGCGAAGTCTTCACTAAAAGCGGTTGATATTCATGGGAAATCATTAGCCTTGGTTCCTTCCGTTTTTGAAACAGGAATTGTACTTCAGGCGGGTACAATGGATAACTTATTTGATTTAGAAGTTGATGCTGTCTATGATTTTGATTGGGCGGATGAGTCAATGAAGAATGAGTTTATGGAAGAAACTAAGGGTAAAGTTTTTACCTGCGATTTCAATTATCGAACGGACTATGAAGGAATGAATGGAATCCTTATTTCAAATGATGAAGGAGTCTTTATCTTGGCCGGTAGAACCTTGCAATTCGACTATTTAGATAACCATATTCAAACCATTATAAACCTTCCCGAGGTGGTTGAGGAAGATGAAGAGTCAGAAATGGATTTCGCTATGTTTTAATTGAATAGAAAATGAAACGATATATTAATTTAATGGATGAAAAGGGGCGTGACGCAAAACTATTGTTTTCAGGTCAACCCAAGGAGAAGCAGGTTTTTTATGTAACCGAAAATGGTCTTCCAATTCAATCGATGCGGGTATTAAAAACCACATTAAATGGAAGTTATGAGGGATTACTAGCCAACTATGGGAGCAATGAAAAAATTGCCGATGCCTTGATTAACGGAGATCCAGAATTAGATATGAAAAGAACCGGAATGAAAATTTCGGGCACAACACGTTTGTATATCACGAGCCAATTAAAACCGGCGCATCGTGTTACGATTCATGAAATTATTCGCGATGCCAAAGGAGAAAAAACATCTGAACGAAGGGTGTTGGAAAATGAATCGAATATAATAGATGAGATTCCACTCATGATGGGGCAGTTGGTTAAGAAATCTTCATTGTACAATAAGGTTGTATTTGTGAAAAAATATCAATTACATCACGTAAATGGCTTAACCTTTGAATTTCTTTACGATATAGCCAAACACTTGGAAGATGAGCAATCGCTAATGATTGTCGGTGCAGGAAAGAATGGAAAAGATCCCC
>JBJOFM010000075.1:0-4079 GCA_046048755.1 Bacteroidota bacterium
GGCGTAAACATCTTTCCTTCAATTCCTTGCAAGGAAAAAATTGGCAAGTAGACTACCAAAATAATCAACTGTCCAAAGACGGCACTGTTCATCATTTTCCCAGCATTTTCCACTACCAAGGTTTCACGCTGTTCTTTGGAATAGGTGCCCAACAGATCTCGCTTCCATAACTGATGCAAAATGGATTCAACAATTATCACGGCCCCGTCTATGATTAACCCAAAATCCAAGGCTCCTAAGCTCATTAAATTCCCACTTACACCAAATACATTCATCATAATTACGGCAAACAACATCGCCAAAGGGATTACTGAGGCTACAATTAATCCAGCGCGCAAATTCCCAAGCACCAATACCAGCACAAATACAACAATTAAAGCGCCTTCTGCTAAATTCTTCTCTACAGTAGAAATTGCATTATTCACCATCTTTGTTCGGTCTAAAAACGGCTCTATGATTACGCCTTTGGGTAACATTTGCTGAATTTCAGCAATTTTAATTTTAACGTTTTTTATAACCTCACTGGAATTCCCCCCCTTCACCATCATCACTACGGCTCCCGCTACTTCCCCTTGATCGTTATAACACAAAGCACCATACCGCGTGGCTTTGCCTTCCTGAACCGTAGCAATATCTTTAACGGTTATGATTTGAGACGAAGAAAATCGTCTTATGACGATATTTTCAATTTCCGAAATGGATTTCAGTAAGCCTTCGGTACGTATGAACAACGCTTGCATACCTTTCTCGATATAGGTACCACCCGCATTATTATTTTCCTGTTGCAATGCAGAAAACACATCATTCAATCCAATATGTAACTGCCGCATTTTATCTGGATTTAATGCAACCTCATATTGTTTTTGGAATCCGCCATAACTGGAAACATCTGCCACACCCTGAACTCCGCGCAATTGTCTTCGTACCACAAAATCCTGTAAGGTTCTTAGTTCTGTAGGAGAATATCGAACCTCATAACCCGGTGCGGGACGTAGAACATACTGATAAATCTCTCCCAACCCCGTTGTTATTGGAGCCATACTTGGTACGGCTAAACCTGGAGGAAGTTGCTGTTGAACCACTACCAATCTCTCGGAAACTTGTTGTCTAGCCCAATAAACATCTACATCTTCATTGAAAACCAAGGTCACAATTGACAAACCAAAACGAGAAAAACTACGCATACTATGCAACCCTCCAATATTTCTCGTCCCTTGTTCAATTGGTACGGTTATCAAGCGTTCAACATCTGGCGCACCCAATGAAGGTACCACCGTAATTACCTGTACCTGATTATCTGTAATATCCGGCACCGCATCAATTGGCAACTTAGTCAATTCCCAAATACCACCAATGATTAGCGCTAGTACGCCAAACGCGACTATTAGCTTATTTTTTACACTGTATGAAATTATTTTTTGTAACATATTTTTTTGTGATTTTTAACCGAAGACTCACCACTTCAATTCATTAACTAATTAAATTATACGGGATTTAGGAATCCAAGATCATAGATTCCGTAAGTAATGGACCGCCAAATTGGCAACGAAGAGTATAACAAAACGAGTTTATACCCATTCTCAATGCAATTCCATATCTCAATATCAGTGGATATCAAAAAACGGAACGATGCCAACAATAACAATTACTTATTGGAGAAGGCTAATTAAACACTAGCTTCTTTTGGGTGGCTGCCAAATATCGCTGCAAACACCGGTCAAACCCCTAAAATCAGGAGTAATTGGAGAATCAAATTCTTGAAAAAACTCAACATCTTGAATCAAGGAACAAGATGAAGCCCCCATTGTTAAATTGGGCAATAACGATGTTGCGTCTAAGTTTAAAAAAGGCAATTGATGATCTGTTTGTGGATGACCATCTCGTTCGTGCATTTCAGATCCGTAATGAATATACAGAAACTCCACTACCCCCAAATCCGCTGTTTTTTCTTTGTGCTCTATGAAATGATGCACCAACTTCCCTAGGCCTAACATGCCTTTAGCCGGGGTAAGTGCAAACACACAAATCCAAAGAAAAATACGATGCTTCAACTCTTTACAAATATACGAAACTAGAAGTTTGCATATAAAGAAAAAACAAGGGCGAATCTATAGGATTCGCCCTTCAATTTGTTAGAAATCAATTCGGCAAGTACTTCTTTGCTCACCACAATTCTACTATTGGCATTTCACGTTCTGCCAAGGGCCTAAATTCTCCACATTAGCAAATCCAGATGACTCCAACATTTCTTTGGCCTTCCCCGCTCTTCCGCCACTTCTGCATACTAACACCACTTTTCCGTACCCTTTTAATTCGGCCATTCGCTGTTCAAACTCTTGCAATGGAATATTCACCGTGCAATCAGCATGCCCATCGCCATTCCATTCTTCCACCGTTCTAACATCCACGATAATTGTTTTCCCAGTAACAGCGGGTTTCTGATCCGCAACTGATGCAGAATTACTGCTGTTAGTCCCTGTTGATGTATTTCCACTTGAACTAACCGTTGAATTTACGTCTTCGGCCTTTTTGCTAATCGTTGATGACCCACAACCAGCCATAGCAACGCCTATTAGACCGATAGCCAATAACAGGCTTCCTATTTTATTTAATTTCTTCATATTGTACTGTTTTTGTTTCTTGTTGGTTTTTGTCAATATCCATCGTGCAATTTCCTACTCCACAGCATCCTATAGTAAACAAAGCCATGGATGTAAAGAAAACTGCCATCGAAATCATCAACCCATCTCGATTCAATATCGATTGCCACAAAATTAACAATCCAATCAACAATCTCACTACCCGAGCGAAATTCCAGTGATGGGTTAATGTATACCACAAATTTTGCATATTGGCCATCCTTACATCAATTGGATCTGCATATCACCCAATCCGCCGCCATTGATTACGGTCTCTAAACCCATTTGCTGCAAAATTCCCGCTGCCATACCACTCCTACTGCCACTTCTACAGTATACAATTACCGGCTGATGCATTGCTTTAATTTCGGAGACTCTATTGGGTATCTCATCCAGTGGAATGTTCAGTGCTCCTTCTACATGACCATCGGAGTATTCCCAACTTTGTCTAACATCAATTACCGTTGCGCCTTGTTCTTTTACGAGTGATTTTATTGTGCTCATGATTTTATTATTGAATGATACAAAACAACCACAGAACTATCAGCGGTAAAGTAACTTGTGTCACCTAGCAAAAAAAAACGGGCTGAATTATTAATTCAACCCGTTTTTAGAATAAAATCTCTAAGGATTCCTCCTTTAAAACATTGTGGTTTTTACACAAAGAAACGCCACATTCTCATTGACGCAAAAATTAGTGTGGTAGCTTATCGCTATACTTTCCGTACACCCAAGTGCCAAATACTGCACTTAAAAAGGTAACAACTACCACGGTAAAGCCAGCTCCAATTTGCGCAAATAACGGACCTGGACAAGCACCGGTTAAGGCCCATCCCAATCCAAACATTATTCCACCATAAATCTGACCTTTATCAAATTTCTTATCGTGTACTTCAATTTGCTCTCCATCAATCGTCTTAATATTCTTTCGCTTAATGATTTGCAACGACAACATCCCCACCGCAATCGCGGTACCAATTACGCCGTACATGTGAAAAGAATCCAATCGAAACATTTCCTGAATTCTAAACCAACTCACAATCTCGGCTTTCACAAAAACAATCCCAAACAAAATACCCACGATGGCATATTTTATATTGGAATACCAAGGCTGTTGAATATCCGATTGGTTTACACAAGCGGTACCTGTTTGCTCTAATTTTTCTGTATGCTTACTCATCCTATTTTCTCCTTATAAATTTAATAAAAATGGCAGTCCAAACCAGGTCATCAAGAATCCACCTGCCATGAAACAACAGGTTGCAATCACCGATGGCCATTGTAAGTTACTGATACCCATGATCGCATGCCCCGAAGTACATCCGCCAGCGTATCGAGTCCCGAAACCCACCAAGAATCCACCTAGAACCATGAACACCAATCCACGCAAAGAGCCTAAACTCTCCCAAGAAAATAGATCTCCAGGCATTAACCCACCGA
>JBJOFM010000076.1:0-2986 GCA_046048755.1 Bacteroidota bacterium
CGCAATAAATCAGTAAATTCAACCAATAAAATACCATTTCGAACCACTATACCCGCCAAAGCGACGATACCAATTCCCGTCATAACTACGGAGAAATTCATATCAAAAATGGCAAATCCAAGTAATACGCCAATGATGGATAAGAAAATTTCGGATAAAATCAACAACGGTTTAGTAGTTGAGTTAAACTGAGTAACTAAAATTAATACGATTAATCCAATACTGGCAAGCATTGCAACACCAAGAAAGGATTGAGTTTCTTTTTGTTGCTCTTGTTCCCCGGTCATTTCGATCTCTACTTTTTCCGATTTTTTAAATTGCTTAATAGCATTATCTACACTGGCAACTACCTCGTTGGTGGCATAACCTTTCAAAACATTGGAAGATAGTGTTATTACTCTTTTTTGGTTTAATCGATTGATAGCCCCGTAAGTATTGGTATAGGTTGCAGATGCCACGGCACTTAATGGAACCTGACGAATTCTTCCACCCATTAACATATCGCGATAAACGATTTTCATATTTAACAATTCATCCAAATTGTTAGCAGATTCTTCGTTTAATCGAACCATGATAGGATAATCTTCATTGGCATCCTTAAATTTACTTGCTTCCGTACCATAAATACTTCCTCTCATCGCCATACCAATTTGTGCAGTGCTAATACCTAAGCGATTGGCTCGTTCTCTGTCGATGACAATTGTAACTTCGGGCTTACTGCTAACAAAATCTGTTTTTAATTCTTCAACACCGGCAATATTTTTACTATTCAAGTAGGCTTTTAAATCGGTTGCAGAGTTAACCAAATCGTTGAATTCATCTCCGCGAATTTCAATGTTAATTGCTTTACCAACAGGGGGACCATTTCTTTCTTGTTCAACTACGATATCACAACCGGGCAATACGCCGATTTTTTTGCGAATCTGATTCAACATTTCGGAAGTACTTCTACCTTCACGTTTCGCAAATTCAACAAAAGCAACGGTTATTTTCCCTTTATTGCTCGCAGTGGTTCTATCCCCGCTATTTGGATCAGTAGCGCCAATGGCAACATTGGAAATAACACTTTCAACCAACGGATTATTCTTGCCAATAACCTCGAATACGCGTTTTTCGGCAATTTTAACCATACTATCGGTATACTTAGCATTGGTACCTGTGGGCAAGGTTAGATATACATAGGTGAAATTGGGTTCGGCCTGCGGGAAAAAATCTACACCCGGTTTACGAATGATGGTAACAATTACAGAAACCACAAGTAAAGCAACTGTTCCCAATAGCATCCATACAGGTCTGCTACCTACAATAACCCAACTCACAAAATTCTTATAACGCTCTTGGAATGCTGGCCAGGTTTTGGTCTGGAACGTTTTAATCACATTCTTTAACCAGAAATGGTGAAGCGCATACATCAAGTATAAGAAAACCAATAAATTACCAAGGCCTAATCCTCCACCCAAATATCCTAAAACAGATATAACGGCAAAAATGATAGTGGTACGTTTAAAGGCTCTTTTTTCTTTTTCTATGTCTACGGCAGCATGTTCATCTTCCATGAAATCCACAGCAAAAACGGGGTTGAAAATATAAGCAACCAATAAAGAGGCTAACAAGGTAATTATAAGAGTAACCGGCAGGAAGAACATGAATTTTCCAACAATACCTGTCCAAAAGGCCAATGGAACAAACGGTGCTAGGGTAGTAAGAGTTCCCGATAATACCGGCATAAATACTTCCCCTGCGGCTTTTTTCGCGGCTACAGAAATTGGAAGCTTTTCTTCGTGAAAAATCCGGTGTGTATTTTCGATAACTACAATCGCATCGTCCACAACAATTCCTAAGGCCAACAAGAATGAAAATAGCACAATCATGTTCAAACTAAACCCTAACGAAGGCATTACCAAGAAAGCAACGAAACAAGATAACGGTACGCTCAAGCCAACAAAAATCGCATTGGTAGCTCCCATGAAAAACATTAAAATCAACGTTACCAATATGAAACCAATAATGATGGTGTTGATTAAATCGTGTACTGTTACTCGAGTAGAGGTACTTTGGTCACCCGTAAATACCACGTTTAGATCTTTTGGATAACTTCCGCTTTTTTGTAATTCGTCAATAATATTTCGACAGTTATCGCTGGTTTCAATCAAATTCTCTCCAGCGCGTTTCACAACATTTAAAGTAATTACTGGGTTTCCTTCCAATCGAGCATAGCTCTCTTTTTCCTTAAATCCATCAACTATTTTCGCAACATCTTTTAAGTATAAGGTTGCACCTGTTCCACTGCGAATAACGATATTTTCAATGTCACTTACCGATTTGAATTCACCGCTAACACCCAAACTTCGTTGCATGTTATCTAGGTCGATATTTCCCCCAGATATACGCATATTTTCGTATTGTATAGCTCGAGAAACATCATCCATCGTAATACCTGCAGCTCCAATTGCGATTAAATCTAAGTTTACCTGTATTTCACGATCCAAGGCGCCTACCATGTCTACTCGGGTTACACTGGGCAAACTCTCAATCTTATCTTTTGCTAATTCAGCGTATTTTTTTAAGGATTGCAATTCGTATTCCCCAGAAATGTTAATATACATAACGGGTAAATCACTGAAATTCACTTCAACAACTGCTGGATCAGATTTTAAGTCAGTAGGTAAATCGGTTCTTGCTTTATCTACCTCGTCTTTAACCTTGCGCTTTGCTTCGTCTACTTTAACATTGGTTTCAAATTCTACCGTAATAACGCTAAAGTCTTGCACGTTCATGCTTTTGAGTTTTTTTACTCCGCTAATAGATTTGATTTTTTTCTCTAACGGCTTTGTAATCAAATTCTCAATATCCGTAGGAGAGGAACCTGGATAAACAGTCTGAACAATAATAGTGGGAATTACGATATCTGGGAATTTCTCCTTCGGTAATTTATTGTATGAAATGATACCTGCAAGTGAAATAAATAGGGCTAGAATATAAATGC
>JBJOFM010000077.1:0-3466 GCA_046048755.1 Bacteroidota bacterium
CTACTAATTACTCGGTACTCCCAACCTTTAAACGATTTATAGCCCCATCCTTTTACCGGCAATTTCCCTCCAAATTGTTGATCAAACAACTCCTTGGCTGTATAATAATACGGTCTTATACTTTGTATTTCATCCTCCCAGGTCCACCCCGAAACCTCCTTTGGCCCATCCGCTGCGGTGGGTAATTTAAGGCTGGGTCCGGTTTGAGAATGCAAGCTTTGAACACCTAAAAAACATATAATTATTCCCAACAATTTCCAACCAATCATCCTGTTCTGGAAAATTGTAGGATTGATATCTTTTTGAGTATGAAATTTGGATGAACTACGATTATATCCGTCCGAAATACATCCAACCGTTCGTTGTATTGGGATTAATCTCTGCGACAGTCGAATAGAAAAATCAATAATACGAGTAAAAAACCAAGAAATCATTGATGGCAATTTACCAAAATCGGCGGTACAGACCACCAACTTTCCCTATAATTTACTGAAAATTTATGAGTTTTAAAAGCTCGGCGGTCGATAAAAACGGACCTTGAACGTTATTGGTTAGCACAACAAATCCTTTGGGCTCATCCAAGCAACGCCAATAATAGGTACGAAATCCCTTCCACCATCCGTTGTGAAATGTCCATTTCTGGCCGTTTACCCATTTAACCCTCCAGCCCAACGCATAAAACGCATCGGCGGTGGTTTGAACCTGGGGTGTGGTCATATCGTTAATAATCGGCTCGTGAAGTATATAATTGGTTCTTAACGCTTTATCGAAAGCCCACATCTCCAACACACTGGAATAAGCCCCTTTATCCCCGGTGGCTCCGTTGTAGGGATTATCGGCATACACCTTTTTTTTATCGTATCCCTGTACTATATAGCTGGATAGACCCATGGAATCCAGATTGCAAATATGGGAATACCGCATCCCCGCTGGAATCATAATTCGTTGCCGTACAAAATCCCTAAAATCCATGTCCGTCAGTCTCTCTATCATCAATGCCAACAATGCGAAATTGGAATTGCAATAATCGTATTTCCCAATTTTGCCAAACATGCTGGGTTTCTGAACATTCAATAACTGCAATACGTCTTCGTTATTCATGTGAGCCCGCGGCGTTTGCCATCCGGCAATATCTACATAAAAATAATCCGGAAGGCCCGAAGTATGGGAAGCCAAGTGCCTAATGGTTAACGTTTTAATTTTAAATTCGGGCAAATACCAATGTACACTGTCGTCCAGTTGAAAATACCCATCCTGCACCATCAACATGGTAGCCACCCCGGTAAAGGTTTTGGAGACACTGGCTAGCTGGAACAAATCTTGGGGTTTTGCCGTATCCTTGGTGGAGAAGGTGGCATATCCCATGGAACCCGTGTGCATGCTATCGCCTTTGAAAAACAAGTAGGTCCCGTTAAAATTTCCCCATTTGTAATGCTTGCGAAAAAAACTATCGATCTGTTTCACCATCGTATCCCGTAAAGGAATGTAGGATTCCGTCATCGAACCATTCCCTTTTACATCCTGAGCTTGCAGGGTGGAAAACCCAGACAGGCACCCCAATAAAAAAAAGACCCTAATTTTCGTTAAACGAAAAAAGGCGATTGTGTTCGATATGCATCCGAAAGTTGTCAATAAATTCCTACAAATACGTACAAGAATACGCTATGGAACATGTATTATTTTGTGCGTCTGCAGAGAAATTCTCCACCGTGGATGGGCTTTAACGTAATCAATAATCAACGGCATTACGGTTTGCTGTTTATCCCACTCGGGTTGAAGCAGCGCTATTGCTTGGGGAGCCTCTTCAATCCAGGTCTCCGCCCACTGAAAGTCCGATTTATTAAACACTACCACTTTCAGTTCGTGGGCTAATGCCACAACTTCGGCCAAGGGCGACTTAAATTTCTTGGGAGATACCGTAATCCAGTCGAAATCACCTCGCAACGAATACGCTCCGGAAGTTTCAATATGCACCCGAATTCCCTGTTCATGCATAGCTTTCGTAATTGCCGATAGGTTATACATGGCAGGTTCCCCTCCTGTAATAACCAACAATTTCGCACCGGCATTTGCCACCCAAGAAACCATATCCTCCGGGGTATGCAAGGGGAATCCATCCGCTGGCCAACTTTCTTTCACATCGCACCATACGCATCCCACATCACAGCCGGCTAAACGAATAAAATAGGCCGCACAACCTGCATAATGCCCTTCGCCCTGAATGGTGTAAAAATGTTCCATCACAGGGAACACGAACTCCGTTTCAGCGCGCTGCTGTGCAATTTTCAGTTCCGATACATTGGGTTTCTCCATACCACACGCTCCCCTATTTCTGGGAATTACGATCCAAATTTCTCTTTATAAACCACCAAGGTATTCATCATTAAACCCGTAATGGTCATGGGTCCTACACCTTTTGGTACCGGAGTAATGGCCGAGGCAATGGGTTCGATAGCGGGATAATCCACATCGCCCATTAATTTCCATCCGGCTTTCTTACTAGCATCATCCACTCGAGTGGTTCCAACATCTACCACTACCGCTCCAGGCTTTACCATATCGGCCGTAACAAATCCGGGTTTGCCCAGAGCAACTACCAAAATATCGGCTTGTAAGGTATATTCTTTCAAATTTTGCGTTCTGCTATGACACAACGTAACCGTTGCATTTCCGTAATCGGCTGCGGCAGACAACAACATACTCATCGGCCTACCCACGATATTGGATCTACCAAGAACCACCGCATGTTTACCCGCTACCTCAATTCCGTAGTGCTTCAACAACAAAGTAATTCCAAAAGGCGTAGCTGGTTTCACTCCGTGAGACCCTTTTGCCAATCTACCCATATTGATATCATGGAACCCATCAACGTCTTTGGAAGGTAAAATTGCTTCTGTCACTTTTTCTTCCGAAATGTGTTTAGGCAGAGGCAATTGAACAATCAAACCATCAATATTGGGGTCTTTATTGATCCGATCGATTTCGGCCATTAGAAAATCTTCAGTAATCGTATCTTCAAAATGCAAGACGGTACCGGTAAATCCGATCTCGTCACAAGCCTTCTTTTTGGCACCCACATAGGTCATTGAGCCCCCATCGGTTCCCACCAAAATTGCCACCAAATGCGGAGGTCTGTGTCCTTGTGCTACAAATTTTGCAACCTCAGCGGACATTTCGGAACGAATTGCTACGGAAGCTTCAACACCGTTTAAAATTATTGCCATAGTCACAAAAATACCCCAATTCATGGATATTTTCGATATGGAACTGGGTTTTTACCCGGTAAGTCTGCTTACATCAACGTAATTAACATGCATCCATCTCCACCCGCCGCCTCAGTCTGGTACGAATAACTGCGCACATAATTCAAGGTTTTTAAATAATCCCGAATACCTTTTCTCAAAATTCCATCTCCTCTGCCGTGCACCAACTGCAATTCTTGCCAACCCAAGGCATACCCTTCATC
>JBJOFM010000078.1:0-14846 GCA_046048755.1 Bacteroidota bacterium
GAAAATCGCCAAGGATTTAGACCCTTTCGATTTTGATCGATTTGAATCCAAGTTTTTTCAAAATACACATACTGCTCCCGACATCATCGCTTACTATTCCGATTCTGTTATTGAGATGAATACGGAGCAGCGACAAAATAGCGCTTCCAACTATCGAAACTCCCTACAATCAATTTTAGATTTTATAGAGTATAGTACGGGTACAAAACCCAACAAAATCCCCTTTGCCTTAATTAACGAAGATTGGTTGCAGGATTACGAAAAATATTGCCTTAATGTCAAGTCATTTTCTCCAGCAACAGTGGGTATTTATTTAAGACCTTTACGGGCCATTTTCAATAAAGCACTAGATAAAAAAGACATCGAATCGGAACAATATCCTTTCGGTAGAAGAAAATATAGAATACCATCGGCAGAAAAAATTGTTCGATGGGCTTCCAAAGCCGATTATTTAAGAACCCTTGCCGCTCATCCACAAAATTCGGATCAAGAACGAGCCAGAGACTTTTTGATTATGTCGATTTTGTGCAATGATTTAACCCCAGCAGACTTGGCTTGGTTGCGATACGAAAACCTTGCGGGAGATATTTTAGTGATTTCTCAAACAAACGAGGAGGGTAAACGAACCAACTTTAGTAAATCCATTGTCTGTGTAATTCCCGAGGAAGTAAGAGCAATTATCGGCAAACACGGAAATGTTGAATTGGATCCTAAAACATTTGTTTTCCCCTTGCTTAACGATAAAATGGTGCCTAGTCAGCATCATCAAAAAATAGAACAATTCACCAAGTACCTTACCCATCATATTAAGGCATTGGCAGCTTTGCCTTTGTCCTTCGGTCAAAAAAAGAGCTATTGATCAATTATGGGCAAGTTATCTAAGTTGTTTGATGTCGTTAAGGCTATAATAAAAAAGCCCTATCTATTAAACTCGGTAATTCAAACCGATGATTATTGGCAAGCGAAAATCAATGAAGACTTCCCCGCATTTACCGAAGGTTTACCCCAGATCGCGCTCAATGATTTGTTAACGGATCGAGGCAGAGAGCTTGCACCCATTTCCTTTTTAGGCGGTGGTTCTATGGTTACCGATATCGCATTGCTAAAATCGTTGGCCGATACAATACCCCATTGCAATTACTTTGAAATTGGCACCTGGAGGGGCGAGAGTGTATCCAATATTGCTGCGGTAGCAGAACATTGTACCACATTGAACTTAAGTGCAGAGGAAATGAACTCTTTAGGCTGGCCCAACGAATATGCAGAATTACATGGATATTTTTCAAAGAATCTCTCCAATGTTTCTCATGTTTACGGGGATTCCAAGGTGTTTAATTTTCAAGGATTACAGAAAAAGTACGATTTGATATTTATCGATGGAGATCATAGTCACAATTTCGTCATAAACGATTCTCAGAAAATTTGGGATAATTTGATGCATCCCCAATCTGTGGTTGTTTGGCACGATTACGCGCATTCCCCCGAAAAATTGCGGGCCGAAGTATTGCATGGAATACTAACAGCGGTCCCTTTCAATCAACACCATCGCTTGTACCATGTTTCTAATACATTGTGTGCCGTTTATCTGCCTGATACCTGGATAGCCAATTCAACAAAACCATCGCAGAAATTGGTGAAACCGGAAGTACATTTCACAGTTAAAATTAATTAAAAATTACGGTTAATTAGGGTCAGTTATTCACCCAGAATCGGTAAGTTTTGTAGGTTAATTGTCAATTTTATCGGAAGTTATTGATAAAATTAATTGAATCACCTAGGCATTATTTATTTTTACTACGCTATTATGAGAACCTATCTTCCCCTGGCCAGTTTTATCTTGGCTCTTTTTACTTTTTCAGCTTGTTCCAATAATTCAACTACCGAGAACAGCGATTCTGCCAAATTACATTCCGATCCCAGATTCGCAGGCAATGTTCGCATGGCTCACGTATTGGACAGTTTGGCAGCATCGGCGGATCCCGACATAAATTATTTTCTATCCGGAAAGCGGGCTGCCAACATGATGTCCAACATGCCAAAAATGGATAATCCTACCGATATTATTCGGTGGGAAACCAAATATTGCTTTGAATTACTCAATGCAGGAAATTCTGAGTTGTGTATTCAAACATTGGGACAAATGATCGATAAATTTCCCGGTGGTAGAACTCAAGCCCTAAAAGAACCCGAATTTAAACGTGTATTCGATTTATTAGCTGTGGCTCATTTACGAAGAGGTGAGGACGATAACTGTGTTGCCAATCACAATAACGCATCCTGCATCGTTCCTTTGAAGCCGGAAGCCTTTCATAAAGCTCCGGATGGTTCCAGCATGGCCATCAAAGTTTTTCAAGAAATTTTGTCGCAATACCCCAAAGATTATCAATCCAAATGGTTATTGAATATTGCCTACATGACTCTAGGTAAATACCCCGCAGAAGTTCCTAAGGATCATTACATCGACATTTCTGCCATGGATAACGAGAACCAATTATTGAATCCTTTTGCCAATGTGGCCACAGATTTAGGCGTAGATGTTAACGGATTAAGTGGGGGGGCGATTATCGAGGACTTTAATAACGACGGATTTCAAGATATTTTCTGCTCATCTTACGGATTGTTTGATCAGTGTAAATTGTTTTTGTCCGATGGAAAAGGGGGCTTTGAGGATAAGACTTCATCGGCCATGCTTACCGGGTTAAAAGGCGGATTAAATACCAAACAAGCCGATTTTAACAACGATGGATTTATAGATATTCTCATACTACGTGGAGCTTGGTTGGATAAGGGTGGAGAATGGCCCAATAGTTTATTGAAAAATAATGGAGATGGTACATTCAGTGATATCACGTTCGCCGCCGGTATGGTAAGTTTTAGACCCACTGAAACCGCTACTTGGGGCGATGTAAATGGCGATGGATTACTGGATGTTTTCATTGCCAACGAGAATAATGCCGAAAATATGTACCCCTGCGAATTGTTTATCAATAATGGCAACGAAACGTTTACCGATAAAGCCAACGATTGGAAGGTAGATGGTAATTTCGGGTATGCAAAAGCTGCTTTATTCTGTGATATGAATAAAGATGGGCATTTAGATTTATATATATCATCGGTTCGCGGTAAAAATCATTTATTTATGAATCGTGGATTTAAAGCCGATGCAACTGATAAAACCAAATCCGAACACATAGTTTTTGAAGATATCGCGGAAAAAGTTGGAATTGAAAAGCCCTTCATGAGTTTTCCTGCGATGATTTTCGATTACGATCATGACGGTTGGGACGATTTACTCGTAACGTCATTCCCGTTAGATCACTTGAGTAATGTGGGCGGTGAAGTTGGTGCCGAAATGTTAGGTATAAATACCGGAATTGAACGAGCTAAATTGTATAAAAATTTGGGAAATGAGCAGTTCAAAGATGTTACCAAAGAAATGGGATTGGATAAAATGATCTTTGCCATGGGCTTCAATTTTGGTGATTTCAACAACGATGGGTACTTGGATGTTTACGCGGGTACCGGAGCATTTGAATTCAACAGTTTGGTACCCAATAGAGCATTTTTAAATCAACAAGGAAAGTACTTTGCCGAAGTAACCAGTCAATCGGGACTAGGTCATTTACAAAAAGGACACGGTATAAGTTTTGGCGATTTGGATAATGACGGCGATCAAGACATATATTCCAATTTGGGGGGTGCGGTTGAAGGGGATAATGCTCACAATGCACTCTTTGTAAATTCGAATCATAACAATCACTGGATTACCTTGAAATTAGAGGGTAAAACTACGCCTCGTGATGGTCAGAATTCACGCGTTGTTATCAATACAAATGGGCCTCAAGGAGCTAAACAATTTTATTATACTACAGGTAGTGGTGGATCATTTGGAGCAAATTCCTTACAGCTAGAAGCAGGATTAGGAACCCAAACATCGGTTACTTCGGTAGAGATTTGGTGGGGTGGAAATCCTTCCAAAAAACAAACATTTACCCAGTTACAACATAACTCGGTGTATCAATTAAAAGAAGGTGATAACGTAGCTAAACGACAAGCAATACAACCTGTTCCGCTTAAAGGTGAAACAGGAAAGAAAAGCTGTTGCAAAAAATGATACTAGTACAAAACTAATTCGCGGTTAGGGGGTTATCTTGATAATTATCATGGTAACCCCTGAACTTTCACCAGAAGATACCGATAGAATTATTCAAATGGCTTGGGAAGATAGAACCCCGTTTGAAGCTATAAAATTCCAATTTGGATATTCAGAATCCCAAGTAATTGCATTGATGAGGCAGGAGTTAAAGCGAAGTAGTTTTAACTTATGGAGGAAACGCGTAAATAGTGGTGTAAGTACCAAACATTTGAAAAAAAGAAATCCCGAAATCAATCGGTTTAAATGCAATTTACAACGATTGATTACGGGAAATAAAATATCGAAACGATAATTAGAAATTCAAAAATCGCCAGCGGTGAGCGCAAAGGAAAATCAACCTCAAGCTGTATGTCTTAATCGCTTGATAGTCAGCACGTCCGACAAGCATTCTTTCTTCGCATGTTTAGTAAGCATTGGGATTCGAATGATGGACGGTGTAAACTTCAAGAAAAGATAACTCAGGTAATTAATCATGATAACCCTTCTACCTTTAAATAATCGGCGGATACATATTTTTGCTACTTCCGAAGGGTCCTTTACGGTGCTTCTGATTAATGCGTTATGTCCATTAATACGTTCAATAACAGCCGCATTGGTTCGCATTGGACCTAAGTTCGCTACCGTAACTTGGATTCCAAATTCACGCAATTCAGCATTTAATCCACGGCTAAAAGAATAAACAAACGCCTTGGATGCGGGATATACCGTTTTATATCCGATGGGTGAATAAGCAGCCATACTCGAAATATTGAGAATGTAGGATTTAGACTGCTTTTTCAAGTTTGGAATTAGGCCATGAGTGATTAATACCAATGCTTCGATGTTCAATCGCAATAATCCAACGATTCGTTCGGAATCAGTTCCTTCAAATTCTCCTGAAACCCCAATTCCGGCATTATTTACGAGAACTTCAACGCGATAATTGGTATTAATCGTTTGAAGTAATTCGCCTAGTTCAACCGAATTAGTAATATTTACTTCAAAGGGGATGGCGGATACTCCATATTGGTCTGAAATTTCGGTGCATAAAGCCGGTAAACCTTCTCCGGGAAGACTTACAAGCAATAATGAATAGCCGCGTTCGGCTAATTCACAAGCGATGGACTTTCCCAAACCTAAACTGGCACCGGTAACTACAGCAAAGGGGGAAGCAGAAGGGGTATTCAATAGCATGAAAGGGATAGCATTCAAATATAAGTACCTTACCATCAATTGGCAAGAAACTTTTATTTAGTGTTAACTTTCATTTAACAAGATTTTGAATTTTTTCGGTAACATTCATGTAAATATGATGTTATCTTTGATAGAATGGCTCGATTATCTGAAATGACAGTTAGATCATGGTGGTCTACAAATATTTTGCTTCTCGCTGCAATGATGATTTGCAGTAATAATCAAATTTATGCGCAATCCAATCCAACAGAAATAAAGATTTTGGAAGGTGTTGAATCAATATTCGAAGGAAATATTGGCTCAGAACCCACAACATTTATTTTCCAGTTCTTCGGAGATGTGGATTCTGCTACGAAAAAGAAAATCACCAAGATAACCGGTCATTATTATTTGAAAAAAGACGAAATTTCAATTCCCTTTACCGGAAATAGCGATGTCGCTAACGATAAAATCAACTTGCAGTTGCCCGATGGTACCGCTAATTTGTCAAGATCTACAGAAACGATGGGCGAAGCAACAGCTACCGTCTACCGAGGAACATTTAAAATAAAAAACAAAGTATTTCCTGTGTCGTTTCAAGAAATAATGGATGATTTACCCGCATATTCTCGGAGTAAACGACAGACAGATATTCCACTATTAAAAATGGATCATTCTACAAAATCAGCCTATGTAGGAATTGTAATTGCTTGGCCGTTGGACGATTCCCCAGAATCCAAAGCACTTAGAGCATTTACTTGGGATAATCTAGTGGGATTGGAATCGTTAGGTGAGGAGGAGTCCAATACTTCCCGATACATTGCTATGCCCAATGCCGAAGACGTAGATGTTGTGGTACAACAAATGAAGCGAGTGCAAAAGAAATTGCAAAATTTATCCCAATTGTATTTGCCTGATTCAAGTATGCCGGATTACCAATATGCGCTAAATCTGGTGTATAAACGCGATTTTTCATCCATTCTGTATCAAAACCATAGTTATCAAGAATACCAATTTACGGGAGGCGCTCACGGGATGTATGGAGAAAGCATATTGTGTATAAATGCACAAACCGGCAACATCCTGGATGTTGAAAAGCGAATCCCCGCCAATGTATTGCCCAAAATTCCTTCCTTGCTTAAAAAATATTATTTGTCGAAACAAAACGAATTCCTCTGGACCAAAGAAAAACCGTATAAATCGTTATCGGAATTGTTATTTGTAGAAGAATTTCCAGGCTTAGGTCCCAATTTGTATTGTACCGATTTAGGTTTAACAACCTACTGGGGCTTATACGAAATAGCTCCCTATTCATCGGGAATTGTTAAAGTAACCATTCCCTGGAAAGAATTAAAATAAAGCAAAAGACTTTGTTGGAACTTAATTAACCATTGTGTAATGCCTGAAGGATACTTTGATACACTTAAAAAACCGAAAACATGGGTTACAATAATCCTTATGTTCGGTGCTGGATTTGCAGCAGCATGGTACATGAATAAGTCCGAAAGGACACGCAATTTACCACTCATTACGTATGAAAAAAATGTAAATAAATCCTTAGAGGAGGTGTTAGAGTTAACCAGGGATAACAACGATTACTTTTTGGTGAAGTCCATCTGCAATAAAATGTTATTGGAAAATCCCGATGTCGATTCTGTGAAAATAATGGAAGAATCAGGATTGAAATATTTCAAGTTGTTGTCCGATTCAACATTGTTATACGATAAATCGGTGAAAGGGGCAGGAGACGGCTTTTTCTTGGGTTCCTTTTTGCAAAATTATCAAATCGACACAACGGGGATTTATTTCAAATATCGCGGTGATAAGCTCCTTAAACCCAATAAAATCACTCACAAGGATACAGGATTGTCTATTTCTGTTTACCTAAATTGGAATCAGCTAAACTTTTGCAGAAAGTAATAATTTAATATCCTTGAGATCGTAGGAATTCCTGTGGAGTATTTACCTGTATAGGAGAAGATAAAAAACCGTTTAAATCTCGTGTGAGAATCAAACTTTGTTTATATTGATGGGCGATGCTAATTTGGATTCCATCCTCGGTATCGTTTCCTGCCCAATTAAATGCATTTTCGATGGAAGAAATTGTTAAATCCAATACTTCAATTCTGTCTGTAATTGTCTTTAACGCATCTCGTTGAATTGACTTCGGTTGTTTGCGTAGCAAGTACATTAATTTTGCGATACTCAATGCAGATGTACTTAATTTCCATCCACGCGATGGCGCTTCAGATAAAAGGATGAGCGAATATTGAGCAAAAGGTTGTCGATTTAATAATAAATCGGCCAGAATATTTGTATCTAAAAATAGTTTAATTGAATCATTTGGATGTACTGATGATTCATTCATGGTTTAGAATTTTATGTTCCATATCCTCCCATCGATTAAAAGAAACTTCATTAGAATCTCCAGCTAGACCCTTTAATTTCAGTAGTTCTTTAGGTATGGATGCAGAGGCACTAATTTCTTCGATTTCGAGCAGTTTAAGCAATGAGGTTTCAACCAATTGAGATAGACTAATTCCATGACGCTTAGCGTATTCTTTGCCCCTTTCGGCAACGATTTGCTGTATACGAAGGGTTAGTTTGTAATCCATGACGTACAAAAATAATAATAATACGTCAAATATTGAAATCGCATGAGTGATATAAAAAAAGGGACTCCGAAGAGTCCCTTTTGCAAACGTTAACCTAACTGTTTATTCTATTACTGCTTGATGAACTTGCTGTGAGCAACTTTACCTGCACTGTAAATTTCGATTCCATAAACACCCGCTTTTAAAGAGGCGATGTTTAATGTTGTATTGGCATTGCTTGAACTTAATTCCATTACCATTCTTCCGCTGATGTCGGTTATACGAATGTCCATAGCTGTTCTTTCCAAGTTGCTCACCATCAATTCACTGCTGGCAGGGTTTGGATAAATACTAACGGGCAATTGTGCATGCTGGATGGCATTAGGAGTACAAACTTTTACATAGATGCTATCGCTTACTTCCATGTTTGAACATCCAGGAGCCGAGAATTTATAGGTAATAGTCACATAACCACTTGATTTGATTTTCGAAACATCAAAAGTATTTCCATCTACACCTTCGCCAGTAAATACACCTTTATTAGGATATCCTGTTAGATTAACTAATTCGGTTTCCTCGATACAGATAGTATCTTGACTGATTTCAAAACGAATGATGTTGTTGGTTTCATGAGCACCTACGTCACGGCGGTTGATGATTTCAAAGCCACGCTGATCAGTGTCTGGAGTTTCAGCATAATTAGTAGCACTATCCAATGCTGGTGATCCATCCAACAAAGCAAACGTACGTGTAACGCTGCAATTGAATGCTAACGTATCCAATTTAGGATTGATTTTCTTGAAATTGCCTACAAAGTTCTTGGTGGTGTCTTTGAAGAAGTTGTTGAAATTTCCAATAAATGAACCTTCGGTGAACATAACTCCGTTGGTAACGTAAATATCATGACCCAAAGTACCTTTGTTATTCCAACAAATCGTATTGATGATCCACATAGAATCTTGAGACCAAATACCACCGCCAACACCTTGATTAGGATATTGAGCATTATCGAAATTACCTTCTACCTGGTTCTCAGTAATAGTGCTGTTAATCACATACAAATTACCCATGAAATTACCGATAGCAGCACCACCAATTCTAGAGTAGTTATTGGCAAATGTACTATTTTCAATTCGGTGAGGTCTGCTCCAATCTTGCATAGCTACTCCGCCACCGTATACCTGACCATTTTTACCAGAGTTGTCGCAAATATTTCCTACAACTTCGCAATTGGTCATAGTTAAATTTGCACAGAAAATACCACCTGCAACAGTTTGACTAGCACCTGTGCTAAAGAATGCGCGGTTATTAATAATTCTACAGTTGTTAATTGTCAATTTCTGACCACCGTCCATACCACCCGCACGGGTATCGTTACCATTTTGAATGGTTAAGCCATCCATTTTACAGGTAAGAGTACTCATGAAATTGAAAACTCTTGTTTTTGCAGTTTTGGGAGTTACATCCGCTTGAACAATTGTCTTATCCGGACCATCACCTTTAACGGTAATATTTTTGGCTGTAGTTGGAGAAGTTAAACTATCTTCAGTGTAGGTTCCCTCTTTAATATACAACACATCACCGTCATCCATTTTTGCTAAACCTTCAGCAATGGTAACATAATCACCACCGGATTTGGCTACGGTAATAAGTTTAATGAAGTTTAAGGAAATGGTAGCGGAACTGTTTGCTGTGCTATCTGCTTTTCCGCCATTTGCAAATGCCGCATCCGTGAAAGTAACTAAAATGGAAGTATCTATAGAATTGGCAGTTGCTGAACCATCTAATACGAAATCTACCGTAGAATCTGTACCTAAAAATGCCTGTGCTGTTAATCCTGCGGGTACGCGATCCACTTTTACCGCACCAGAAGCAACTAAATCCGTTCCAATGGAACCAGCAAAGGTTTGGCCCTTTAATTTATTGTGACTAATGGAAATAATGTCGTTGAATTTACCGTCATCGTTTGTTGATTCCGTCATGTTCAATGAGCTAAATTTCAACATCGGTCCTTCAACAACTACACTTATTTGACCCCAACCAGTGGTGGGATACGTGTTGGTTGTTGTACTTGCATCTTGACGATAAAAATCTTGCCACTGGGTTGTATCGGTTAATGTACCAAATTGGTTTGGCACGTATAACCAGTTTTTCAATTGCTTCCCAAAATAAATTACACTTTGAGAATAATTCGGGTTTTTCTTTGGACCAATCCAATACGGTTTGTTGTTGTACTGACCCTTGTATTCAAATACTCCGGATCCGTTCGGGTCGAACTTTTTTTCCACCAATAAATTGGGGACTTGGGCAGATACCTTACCAATCAGTAAGAACATCGCCACAATAATTACATGTAGTTTTTTCATTATATCTTGAATAGATTTTTAGTTTTTTTATTTACTGGAGCTGTCTAATTAAAGTGCAGTAAACGCTCTACAAAAATAGTGAAATTTCACTCCAAAATAGGGTTTGTTAGGGGCTAATAAAACCTAATATACACCTACTATTCTATAGTATTTTCAGGGGTTTGTTCTTTATTGGTTATTGTCAATTTTTAAGAGCATATTTGCAACCTAGTTACTATCAATTACCTATGAACTTTCTTCGGTACTTTCAGAAAATGCTGCTGGCATTTCTTTGTTTTATGCCAGTTTTTTTAGATGCACAGTTAACTGTTATTTCCTTCAATATTCGATACGATAATCCTAACGATTCGCTAAATGCATGGACCTTTAGAAAAGGGTCTTTAATAGCATTTATGAAAAATCAAAATCCGGATATACTCTCATTGCAAGAAGTTTTGCATCATCAATTATTGGATGTTGATTCTCTGTTAAATGTTGATCAACCAGCAGGTGTTGAATATGCTTGGATAGGGGTAGGGAGAGAAGACGGAAAAGAGGCTGGAGAATATTGCCCAATATTTTACAACAAAAAACAATATAAAGTTTTGGCTTGGGAAACGCGTTGGTTATCACCTACATCCTCCATACCCTCCACCGGTTGGGATGCCGCGTTGCCAAGAATTGCAACCATCGCAAAATTTCAAGAGTTTAAATCCAAAAGAGAATTCGTAGTCATTAATACGCATTTAGATCATCTGGGTGAACAAGCACGATTAAATTCAGCTAAACTCATTGTTACTTGGTTGGATACACTGGCAGAGGACGGGACCCCAGTTTTATTGATGGGTGATTTTAATGGTGATCGAAAATCAAGTCCGATACGTTGGATAAATGCTTCCCAAAGATTATTGATCGCCAATGATATGAAAACTACATTCCCTCGAGGAACCTTTAATGGTTTTCGGGATAGTGTTACAAGCCATCAAACGCAGCGTGGACCTGAAATTGATTTTATCTTTTATTCCAATCACTTTAATTTGTTATCCTCCACGGTTGATTATACTCAACGCGGTCCAGGGTTGTTTTTATCCGATCATTTCCCGGTAATCGCGAAATTTGAAAACTCCATCCCGTCCGCCAATATTTCTATTTGTAGTCCGATTGCATGGACAGTGCAAAAAATAAGAGTCCAAGTGGAATTTCCCTTGTCCGAAAAGAAATCGATAGGGGTTGTGTTAACAATACAAAATGTACTTTGGCAAACGCAATCGCTTGGTCTGGAATATCGATATTTCCCCACAGTGCGCAGAAATTCTAAATTAGGGTATTACGGAAATGTTACCAATGGATTTGGGAAAGCCGATCATTATGGAAATGGAATTTATTCTGCAATTTCAGGAGGTTTTATTCAACAGAAATTTTCTGGTAAAAACAGACGCTGGCTATTTGAAATTCAATTTGGCGGTAGAGCAGGCGTTATGTTAACCGGTGACCTAGAAAGTGGAGGGGGATTCGGTGGACTCTTGTATATTGCAGGACCGTTGAGCATCGTGGATTTTCGAATGAATATGGGGTATCGATTTTAAATCTTAATAGAAATTGAAACCAATGCAACCCTGGAAAAAAAATACACTCCCCATTGTTCTCCTATTAATATTGGTTTCAATTATTTTCCCATTTCGATGGGGAGAAATTGCCTTTTTCAATGATCAGGTCGATCTATTGGGTACAATTTGGAGTGTTTCGCATGTTTCAGAAGCCATACGAGCAGGTCATAATCCATGGTACACATATCAAATGCTGGCACCCGATGGAATCTCTTTGATCTCGCATACATCCGTTTTTTTTGTGGGACTGTTGGATGTGTTTGTTAAAAATCCAATCTCCTCAATTAATCTAGTACTATGGCTCAATTTCGTTTTTCTGGCTTGGGGATTTTTTAAATTAACCTCCATTTGGATTTCTGAACCATGGATACAATTTTGCGTCGCAGTAATGTCGGTTTTTACCGCTTATTATCAATCGAAGTTTGGAATACACATCAACTTGGTAATGCAATGCACCGTACCTTGGGCGGCCTACTTTATCCTTACTGCCATAAATTTAGATTTTATTCGATACGTCCACAGTAAGTCTAAATTATGGATAGGTTTTTTGTTGGCAGGGTTGGGGTTGTTGTTCGACTATTACACAGCGGTTACTTTGGTGTTTCTATTGTTGCCTACATTTTTATGGAAGATTTGGGTTGAAAATGCATTTTCCCGAAGTAAACGTGTTCATTGGTGGATTGGAGTTATCGTTGCGATTGCGATTCACGTAATCGGCAGGTTGTTGTATATTGCTGGGTATGACAAAAAAGGAGGGATTTGGGAGGCTGCGGATATTCGACAACTATTTATTCCTTCTTCATTAGGGAAATGGTTGCATTTCGATGCTACATTTCCTCAATCGCCTCGGACGGAGAACTTTATTTACCTGGGTTGGAGTTTACTTACTGCGCTTTTGGTAATGGGTTTGGTATTTTTTTACCGAAAGCGATTATTTCATTTTCCGAATAGCATCACGGCTGTTTGGTTTGGATTGGTATTGTCTTTAATGGTAGTGCTCCCGGTAATACGGTTCAATGGTGAAAATCTCTGGTATACACCCTCGGCATTACTTCATTTTATTCCAATTTTAGATCATTTTAGAATGCCAACACGGATTATTCCCATAGTAAATTTCTACTTGGCTTTATTGGTGGTGCATTATCTCTTAGAGCTGCCATCAACAATAGGTAAATGGAAAATCCCTGTATTACTTGTAATTACATTTACATTTGTTATAGAACATAAAACCAGAGCCCCTCAATATTTTTCGATAAAAGATTACGCGATAGGCCAAGCCGAAAAAGGATTAATAAAAGGAAAAACTGTGCTGAGTTTTCCTTGGGGAATCCGCGATGGCCTAAAAGAAATGGGCCACTATAATCCATTAGATTATACGCTAATGTTGCAGTCTGATGTTAAACTCATTTCAGCCTACATTTCTCGAATTTCTCCCCAACGTTGGCAACAAGTACAGACGGATTCATTTTTAATATTGATGGATAAAACCCAGCAAAATGCCAACATTGTTTGGACTGAATCGCAACGGGAGATTATAAAAATTGGCTTGGATAAACGGAAGATCGATCTTGTCAGAATTCCTAATTCATATTCTTTTTTAGCCGATAAGTTTAAAGCCATGGAAAAAGTTTCCTGGATTGAAACTAAAATTCCTTCTGGCTTGTATTTAATAAGAAACCATCCTTAAATCCTGTATAAGGTAATTTCACATTTATTAAATGACAATTTCTGAAGTATCCGATAACAAACATAAAACCCTAGTGCTATTCGATGGAGACTGTGTTTTATGCAACTTCTGGGTTACCTTAATCAAAAGAAATAGGAATGTATATAGGTTTCAATGTATGTCGTTGCAATCTTGGACCAATTCATGTTCCAACGATTTAGAATACAATAATTCAACATTGAAAATTTCAGATTCTGTCAATTCAAATACCAATGCCCTAAAATTAAACGCCAATATTCAACAGTCAATTACCCAGCTACCAGATTCTGTAATTGTAATAAAAAATAATCAGGTGTACATAGAATCGGATGCTGTATTGGAAGTACTTAAACAACTTTCTGGTCCGATGAAAATGCTGTTAATTGGATACTGCATTCCCAAAGGAATCCGAAATCGCCTGTACCGGTGGGTAGCGAAAAACCGTTACCGATGGTTTGGAAAGACGGATACCTGTAGTTTGTAATGTTTACTTTTGCGTATTTAAAAGGGAGAACAATTCCAGAGGCGATAGTATCGATAGTTCATTGCCCTCGAAGTCTTTCCGATTTCTTGTCAATAAAATACTGATTTCAGGATGCTGTACGGCTGAAAAGTATTGCATGGCATCTTCAAAATCCTTTAACCCAGATACCATGGCTTCAGATACTACTTGGTGGTTCATGTCGATCACTTGCAACAGTTTTAGCAGATTCTCCATAATGTGTTTTACCTTTTCTAGGCTATTATTCTTTCTCAGTATATAAAACAAATTGCTCAGAATCACCGGTGTTGTATAGCCTTGGATTTTTTGCAGTTCACATAGTCTTAAAATTTGAATTGAATCGGAAATAAAGGGCTCGCGGTTCAAACAACAATCTAATAGAATGTCTGTATCAATGAGTACGTGCAATTTCATGGAATGGTCGTTTAAAAGGAATTCTATAAATACTTGTGTGAGAGCAATTCCGTTATTGTTTCCTTGTAACTCTTGTTATTGGGTATCGGAATCCCAGTTGCCGCCAGTCCCATAATTGAATCAGAAATCGGGGTTCGAATGGGATTCTGTGATTGTGCCGTTTCATAGTAAATAGTTTGTTCAGACACTGTTAAAGCTTTGAAGTAGTTTTCTACCAAATCAGATAAACTAGTGTTGTTTTCTGCAGCATACTTTTTGGCTTCTGTTATTATGTCTTTGTTCAGCGTTAATGTTAATTTGGTGTCCATAATTACTATATGATTACTACAAAATTAAGGATTAAAACAATTACACGTGTAAAAATATTTTAA
>JBJOFM010000079.1:0-4556 GCA_046048755.1 Bacteroidota bacterium
ATTTATAGGTTATAGTTTTAAGGTTAACGATTAAACACTCGAAATATTCGATAAGATTTAAGAAATTTGGTTATAAAAATAGAAATTCTTACTTACGATCTTTGTCGGAACGACCAATGTAAGACTGAACACAACGGAACCCAACATAGCATTTACTAGTATCTTGGTATTCAGCTGCACGAGCGCCATTCTCAATGTAATAGGCAACATCTTTCCAAGAACCACCACGAATAACTCTACGCTTTTCGTTGATAGGCTTTTGAGCTTCCTTACCACGTTCAGGAATGTACACATAATTATCACCATTCAAATCATGAACGAATGAATTGTTGGTTTTATCCCAAGATGATCTAGTCCATTCAGCCACATTACCTGCCATGTTGTACAAACCGTAGTCGTTGGGGAAATAACTGTCTACGCGAACTGGATAAACACCACCGTCTACACCATAGTTACCGCGCAAAGGCTTGAAGTTAGCCAACATACAACCTTTTGAATTTCTCGCATACGGTCCACCCCAAGGATATTTGTTACCAATTCTTCCACCACGAGCTGCATATTCCCATTCGTATTCGGTAGGTAAACGGAAATCTTCTGTATTTGGAAGGTATCCATTAATTTCCCAATAAGCAGTTTTACGATCGGTTCTCCAACGACAGAAAGCACGAGCTTGGTGCCAGGTTACCCCTACTACCGGATAATCATCATACTTCGGATGCCAGAAGTATACACGAGCCATCGGTTCGTTGTAAGAATAAGTGAAATCACGTACCCAACACAATGTATCTGGATAAATACGGATTGTTTCAGTACGTAAAAACTCTTTACGATTCATTGGATTGTAACGATCGCGATCTAAACGAGCAGCTTTATCGTAATCAAACCATTGGAACGTATATTCCAATTTACGGGTATCGATTTGCTTTTTATTTTGAAAACGTTCTTCGTCTTGGTATAATAAACCAGACAATTCCTCTTTGTAACGCTCCCAATCCACTTCTCTGTAGTGGTTGATGTGTCTGTTTCCATCTTCATCTTCTGGAGTGTAATATTCTGGATCATCGGTTTCAATACGAGCTAATGAATCCACAACGTAATTTACAAACTGACGGTACTCGTTGTTTGTAATTTCTGTTTCATCCATCCAAAATGAAGTAATGGTCATTTGTTTGTTTGGCTCTAAATACGATTCAAACACGTCCTGACCCCCTTGTCCTGTGTGGAATGTTCCGGAAGGAATGTAAACCATCCCTGGAGGTGTTGGGTGGAACCAAGGACGTCTTCCTTGAACACCGGTAAGGTCACCTGTATCCGCTGGGGCACAAGCATACACCAACACCGAGGCAACAACTGCTACCTGACGAACGCGCTTATTAGCTGCAAAAGCGGCTAAGTGCTTCTTTAAATTTCCGGGTGTGAGTTGACTCATCACTGTTTTTTTCATCTGCAATTTGGTTAATGCGTACTAATTGAAAGTGGCAAAAATAAAGTTTCGTTTCGAAATTCCAAACGTTTCTTTATTATTTGTATGTATTAAACGCAATTTTTAAATGTTTATTTTGTGTGGATAACTAAAATTTTTCTGTTAATAACTTAATCTATCATCGGAGGTCTATCCATCCATAGTGGGTGACGGTATCTCACCGGAGGTCGGTCTGGCAAGGTTACCATGAAACAATAATTGACTTGAATTTCGTGCGAACCACCGGAAGCTCTTAAGATTCTATTGGTTGATAAATCATAAGAGTATCCTACACGCAAACGCTGTCCTGTATTAGATCCACCCAACAAAGGAGGATAATACCCAAACATCAATGCAAAAGATTCAAATCCTGCTCCATAAACGCGCATATTTAATCCGCCGGCAAATAAGTCGTTCCAAGTTGCCATTCCTTGAAGGTCCAATTGAGGTTTAATTACCCCCCCTTTACCCATTACCGTTTTCAATAAAAAAGCGGGTTCTAATCTCAACGCCTGATTCCCAAGGAAATTTTCTTGTTTGTATCCACCAACGATGTATAAATGTCGGTTCGTAGTAATATTAATAGTGCCATTTGGACCATACGAAAAGGTTTGAGGATTTAAATGGGTAATCGATACACCGAGGAAAGCTCCATCCATAATGTTAGGATCGGAATAGTATACCCCAGCTCCTAATTCCATTTTGGTATCGGGATTGGAGGAAGTTGGGATGTTTGGATCCCCTGGATCGTGATAACGCAATTTATTCACATCCAATTGTTTGGTATACGAGGTAAAATCTAATCCTACACGTAAGTTACCGCCTGTACTTAATGTGTATGCACCCGAAATTCCGCCGCGCATATAAATATTGGTTTCGTAAGCAATTTTATCGTGCATCATCGCAAAAAATGCACCGCCATAGTTATTACCTTTTACTAAAATCGGCGCTGAAAAACCTAGGCCGTTGGTACGAGGCGCCACGTTTTTCAAGTAATTGTCGGAAGTTAATCGACCATTACCACTGGCATCGGTACGAATCAAAGAAGATTCATCATCATATCCCCTCCACTGCTGGTGAGTAATACCGTTCAAACAAAATTGACCGGATGCTCCAGCATACGCGGGATTGTAAAGAATCTTGTTGAATGTAAAATGCGTGAACATAGGATCGGTTTGAGCAACCACCGCATTTGGCAGGGCTGCTAGTGCCGAAATTAGTCCGAGGCTAAGTAATTTTATTTTCATTCTGTGCGGTATATAGAATGCGTGATTTTCAAAAATGGGTGAATTCTGCGGAATTCCCAAACAAAATCGTAAAAATCACGGATAAATTGTAAACATTTCGGCCAACAACATTTTTGGATTGTTTACGATTTGAACCAAATTTACGCTGGGCGATGCTACATTTTAAATCATTAGTAATTCATATACAGGTATTTAGTAGACAAAAAAGATATGAAATTGAGATGCGTATTCAGATTTAGACAGGCCTACAATTGGGGAAATCAGTCGCTCCTATCCTACCGAACATGAAAATCTGCATTTTTAGTGGATAACCTGTCTAAGAAACTGATCAAAAAGACAATTTTGAGGGCTACTATTGTAGTGCAAATTATACAACAATTATGGCTGAAATATTGGTCATCGACGATGAGACCCCGATTCGCGAGACGTTAAAAGAGATTTTAGAGTACGAAAATTACCACGTGACTGCGGCCGAAGATGGCAATAAGGGCTTGGCATTAATACAGAAAAACGATTACGATGCGGTGCTGTGTGATGTTAAAATGCCTGGCATCGATGGTATGGAGTTGTTGGATCGTGCTTTGGCCTTGAAACCGGATATTCCATTCATAATGATATCGGGACATGGCAACGTTGAAATGGCTATTGAAGCCACCAAAAAGGGTGCGTATGATTTTATCACGAAGCCACCGGATTTGAATCGTTTATTAATAACATTGCGCAATGCGATTGACCGAAATAACTTGGTTGTGGAAACTAAGGTATTAAAGCGAAAGGTTGCGAAAACGTTTGATATTATTGGTGAGACCCCTGCGATCAATAAGATTAAGGATACAATTGATAAGGTGGCGCCTACGGAAGCGCGTGTTTTGATTACTGGGGAGAATGGCACGGGGAAAGAATTGGTGGCACGTTGGATTCACGAGAAAAGTAACCGAGCAACGATGCCATTGGTGGAGGTGAATTGTGCATCGATTCCTAGTGAATTAATTGAAAGTGAGTTATTTGGTCATGAGAAAGGGAGTTTTACCTCCGCCATAAAGCAGCGGATTGGTAAATTTGAGCAGGCCCACGGGGGTACTTTGTTTTTGGATGAAATTGGGGACATGAGTATGAATGCTCAGGCTAAGGTTTTGCGTGCCATCCAAGAAGGAAGAATAGCTCGAGTTGGCGGAGATAAAGAGATTAAGGTTGATGTGCGAATTGTTGCGGCAACCAACAAAGATTTATTGGAAGAAATTGAGAAAGGCAATTTCCGAATGGATTTGTATCACCGATTAAGCGTGATATTGATCCATGTTCCTACGTTGAATGAAAGAACAGAAGATATTCCATCCATTGCGGACAAATTTTTGAAGGAGATTTGCGAAGAGAATGGATTACCATTGAAGGAATTCACCGAGGATGGGTACAATGCGTTGAAGGAAGTGAATTGGTCGGGGAACATTCGCGAATTGCGTAACGTTGTGGAGCGTTTGGTAATTTTATGTGACCAGAAGATCACAGGAGAGAACGTATACAGTTACAGTAATCCGGCGCAACGCGGATCGGATCCATTTGGGGTTGTAGATCAGTATAATACGTTGCAAGATTTCCGGGATTGGGCGGAGAAAATTTTCATTGAACGTAAGTTAGTACAAAACGGTTGGAATGTTGCCAAGACTGCGCAAGAGATTGATATTCAACGGAGTCACTTGTATAACAAAATAGAAAAGTACAATTTAAAACGGAGGAAGTTGGGGGAAGCGGACAGTAAATCTGCATGTATTGAACCAAAATCAACAGTTAATAAAAGAAAGAAGGACGTGAAAACGATTCATATGAATAGATGAATGTTATGTCGGTTC
>JBJOFM010000080.1:0-4015 GCA_046048755.1 Bacteroidota bacterium
AATGCGGCTTTCATTCAGATTGGTGGCGAAAAAGACGGCTTTCTTACCTATTTTGATTTAGGTCCTAACTTACTGAGCCTTAGAAAAGTGACTAAATCAGCGTTGGCTGGACAGCCATCCGCATTGGATTTAGATCGATTAGAATTAGAAGAGCCCATCGTAAAAACGGGTAAAATCAGCCAAGTACTCAAATCAGGAGAACCTCTTTTGGTTCAAATCATTAAAGAGCCTATTGCTAACAAAGGCCCTAAAATTACCTGCGATATTAGTTTCCCCGGTAGATATTTCATTCTCGTACCCTTTACCAATCAGATTTCTATTTCTAGGAAAATTGGAAATCCAAAAGAAAAAGTCCGATTACGTGATTTAGCTGCAAGTATCAAACCGAAAAATTTCGGTGTTATCGTTCGTACGGTTGCCGAAGGTGTGGCTTTGGAAGAGTTAGACAAAGACATGCGGGAATTGGTGAAGAAATGGGAAGAATTGGTGTTGGGCCTTAAATCAGCTTCGGTAGGGAGTAAAATACTCGGTGAAGGTAGTCGATTGCATACCTTATTGCGTGATATTCTCAATAGCAGCTTCTCGAACATCATCACCAACGATAGTGAGATTCATAGTCAACTCAAAGAATTATTGGCCAAGTACAATACAACCGATGCCGATAAAATCTTAAAGTTATATAATGGGAAGAATAGCCTATTTGAACAACAGGGCATCAATAAAATGCTCAAAAGTTCATTTGGGAAAAACGTACCATTTAGTGGCGGAGCTTATTTGGTAATTGAGCATACGGAGGCACTTCATGTAATCGATGTAAATAGCGGTAGTACTTCGTTTGATTCCAACAATCGGGAAGAAAACGTATTAAAAGTTAATCTAGAGGCAGTTGAGGAAATCGCTCGCCAAATACGTTTGCGAGACATGGGTGGAATTATCGTTATCGATTTTATCGATATGAAAGACCCTAAGAAACGGGCGCAAATTCACGCAGCAATCAAATCAGCGATGGCCGTTGATCGCGCAAAACACACCATATTACCTATGAGTAAATTTGGATTAATTCAAATTACTCGTGAACGTGTAAGACCTCAAATGGAGATTTCAAACCAAGAGAACTGCACCACTTGCGGTGGAACGGGCAAAATGGACTCCTCCGTGCAATTAATCGACAAAATTGAAAATGAAGTTCTCTATTTATGGGAGAATATGAATCAAAAATCGATCACCCTTAGAGCCAATCCTTTAATAACGGCCTATTTCAAAACGGGGTTTCCATCTAAACGCTTATCGTGGTATTTAAAATATAAACAATGGCTAAATCTGCATGAAGACGCTGATTTACCGTTAACGGGGTATCACTTCGAAAACAATCAACATCAAATTATTCATAACGAAGCTTAAATAGAGGTTTAGGAAGCGCTATTGTAAAATAAAAACGCTGAATCCTTATAAACATTCATTCCTTTCTGAAATTTTCCCAATAGATCTATAAACAAAAAAACCTGCTCGAAAGCAGGTTTTTTTTATGTGGATTAGATTATTAATTAGTCTTTATCTGCTTGAGATAAAGCATAGATTACTAAACCGAAGCCAATTTTGTTTACTGCATCCCCGATGTTATAAATAACATCCATGTAAGGAGCATAAGAACTACCTAAGCTCATTCCAAACAAACCACCTGGGGTTCCGAAGATGTAACCCAAAGGATAGATAGCCCATCCTACGAATACAAACCAACCCAAAGTTTTAACGGCCTTCTGTACCGCTGGTCCGGCGTTTGCCGCCAAAGCAGCTACTTCACCAAACATTACCATGTAAAGGATATAGAAGTAAGCTAAACCGCTAACAAAACCCCACTGCCAAGAGTGTGCTCTGTCTACAGACTCACCGAAGTATCCTGTTACTAGCATAATTACAGAGAATAAAATCAATTTCCACATCAACTGAGATTTCGCCCCAGCTTTACGAGTGATTAGATAAAATTCAACGCACATCAATGGCACGGTTAACAACCAGTCTACATAACGAAAGAATGTAGGAGACTCTTGGTAATCCATGTAAAAACCGCGCATGTAATAATAATGCACAGCAGCAATAAAGGTAATTAAGCCAGATACTAAAATAGATGTTCTCCATTTTTCGGATACATTACGCATCTCGAAAAAGAAAAATACCGATGCAGCCATCATAGCCATGGTACCTACAAAAAAGGTGAAAGCCACGTAGGACTTCAACCCTGTTCCTGTTAGAAGTTCAAGCGCAGTGCTCGATGCTTCAGTTGAAAGTAAATGTGTAATCATATGATTTCCAATGGTTAGTGATATGAGTAACCACAATACTACCAAGTTGTTTTTGATTTTACTAAAAAAACTGAAAATCAATTTTATAAAATCATCCTTTTTAAGTAAATTACGTACCGTAAACCCTTGATTTTGCTGCATTTTTCAAAATAATTTATTGAAAATCAATTTATTCACAGTTTAACTTTTACTGTTAACAACTTAAACAAAGTTTCATTTTTTGCAAATACTCCTACCGCTTGTTGCATTTTTCCGTAAACCACTACTAAGTCAATTCTATTTTTTGCAATTTTCGCAATCTGCGATTTTTTGAACGTTTTACCTTCTATTTTTGGAGCGATGAATATTAAAAATATTGTTTCCTTCTTGCTTCTAAGTGTATCATTCTCTGTTGGGTTTGCTCAAAATCAAACAGTGCGTGGATTTTTAAAGGACAAAGAATCGCAAGCGGTAATTCAAAATGCAAAAGTATTATTCGAAAGTTCTGCCGCGGCTTCTGGTAATGCAAGCAACGAGAGTTTTCAAACTACTACCAACAACAAAGGAGAATTTGTTATTACCAATGTTCCTGTGGGTAGATATGCAATCGCTATCGAAGCTACAGAATACCAAGTTTTTGGAACAAACAACATCATTGTAACCTCGGGGAAAGAGGTAATCCTCAATTACGAACTTGAACAAAGTATTGAACGTGTTGGTGAAATCACTATTACCGCCAAAAGCAAAGGCGACAAGCCCAATAACGATGCGGCATTAATTTCTGCACGACTATTTACCGTAGATGAAACCGATCGTTTTGCTGGAAGTAGAGGGGACCCAGCCCGAATGGCTTCCAACTTTGCAGGGGTTCAAGGTGCTGATGATTCACGTAATGACATCGTAGTTCGTGGCAACTCTCCTCAAGGAATTTTATGGCGATTGGAAGGCATCGATATCCCCAACCCCAATCACTTTGCAATCCCCGGTACTACCGGAGGATCCGTATCCATCATTAACAATAAAATGTTAGGTAATTCGGATTTCTTTACCGGAGCATTTCCGGCAGAATACGGTAATGCCAATGCAGGTGCCTTTGATCTTAAAATGAAAAATGGAAATAACCAAAAACGCGAATTTAGTTCCCAACTAGGTTTGCTCGGTTGGGATGCCCATGCCGAAGGTTACTTAGGTAAAAAAGGAGGTGCTAGTTATTTACTTACCTACCGCTATTCAACATTAGCCATGTTTGGAGCATTGAATATCCCCATAGGTACCGATGCGATTCCTAAATACCAAGATTATGCGTTTAAATTCAACTTCCCTTTCAAAAACAACAAAGGAAATATCTCCTTCTTTGGTATCGGTGGAGGATCTAAAATCGATATATTAATTAGCAACCAAGAATATGGAAGTACAGAATTGTATGGCGATAATGATCGAGATCAATATTTCCGATCTAACATGCATGTTTGGGGTAGTTCAACCCAATTGAATTTAAATAGTAAAAGTTATTTGAAAGCAACAATTGCTTACACGAAGCAAGATGTTTTTGCAAACCATGTTCTGATATTTAGGCACTTAGATTCTACAAAACCCAACGATGAAGGTAAATTTCCCTTTGTAATTGATAGTATTAAGCCCAATTTAGATTACACGTTTAGCACGAATTCATTGGGCGGACATTTATTTTATAACCGCAAATTTTCTGCTAAAAGTAGTTTAAGAGCAGGACTTCA
>JBJOFM010000081.1:0-2935 GCA_046048755.1 Bacteroidota bacterium
ATCGGAAGGTGCGCATTAATTGATCCGTCATTTTATTTCTATCAATTCCGATTCGTTTCAGTTCTTGATTCGTTCTCTCGTATGCGGATAACATTTTATGGTAGTAACACGGCATCCACTGGTGATGAAGGTGATTGATTTGCCCTACAGGAATTTTCTCTTGTATAAAATCATCGTAATGCACCATCATTCCGTTAGAACAGGCCAACCGATACAACAACAGTGAGAATTTTACGTACTTGGGGGATTTTAAGTTATACTGTATCCAAATTGCGGGAACACTGTCTGAAGGCTCCCGTTGAGACGTTCTACCTTGAATTATTTCGATGCTTACAATTCCAGCGATTGGATTGGATTGATGCAGCCTAACTCCAAAATCGCTATATGAGGCATTGGTTAATAACCTTATTCGTTGTAGTCCCGCATAAATCACATTTCCCATCGAAGTGAATTCCGGTCGTTTACTGAATTTTCCAAATTCCGCTCGGTTTAGGTTGTCATCGCCTACTAAAACATAGGATTTCCCTTGTTTAATGAGAAATGTATTTCCAAAAAAGTGTTTTAGACCCTCTAGGCCGTTTAGAGATGTTAAATTAAATATGCTTTCCATGATGGTGTTTAAAAATCGGTATCGGAGATTTCTTTGCTGATTAATCGATATAAATCTTTTCGGTATTCCCAACAGTGTTGAATGGCCGCTTCAATAACGGATTTGCTTTTTTCTTTGCGCACCAATTTTCTGAATTCAATGGGATGGAACTCCATCAGCAATTCGTTTAGTTCTGCATAGTTGCGGAGCGTATGAATTTGAAAATCGAAACTCGCTATTCTCTTTAACAGATCTTCTTTCAGTGCAACCAACCGGTCTAGCGATTTTTGCTCTAATTCCCGGAATTTTTGTGCTTCTCCAAAGGTTTGTCGTTGAACGGCGTTGTACTTGAGTTTTTGGTGTTTGAGCAATTCGAGCTTACCCAATAAAATCTGTTCTTTAAGGCTGAGGATGTCCATACGTGGTTATTTCTCATACGAAACAAATGGGGCATTCCGTATAATCCATACGGAGTGATTTTTTTTTAAAAATAAATTATCGGAAAGGGATAATTTCTACCGATTCAGAAATGCGAACTGCAATATCGTAGTAATTAAAATCGTTTTGGTTTGGATGCAATTGTTCGATGATGTCGATTGTGCCATCAAGCAGGGGTATCGGCTCGAAATACAATTGAAAAACAGTCCAATCCTGTCGGGATTCAAATTCACGCACAACCGGTGCCAAGGGGATATTTTCGGCCTGAATAAGTGCAAATTTCTTTTCTAATCCGTGCACTCGAATAAATGTCTGTGGTGCAATTTTAATCCAACCGCCGCGAACATATTTCCATGGGGTAGCGTAACCGAAATCAACTCGGCAATACTCCTTGGATACAATAATTCTTAGGATTTCGGGATTCACTTTAAACTGTTTGCCCACGGTGAAATCGGTCAAGTAATGCGGATTTTGCATCATCGGGCTAATAAATTAAGGGTGAAATTCTTGAACCATTCCGGACCCTGAATGGAAACCAGTTTGCCTTGGGACAGAATATAGCGTGCTAACTCCACCGAGGGTATGAGTTTGAAGCAGACCGTGGAGCTGCCATCGTCGTTTTTGGTAAGGGTTTGACTTTCGTGCAAGGGATAAGCAAGGAAGTAATGGGTTCCTAATCTACTAACATGCAATTCAACAGTTTCCAGTGTTGCTTCGGGAATGGGGTACACGCCGTACACGTTGTTTAGGAAGTCTGTGATAATGGTAATATCTGTTTTAATGAACTTTTTTTTGAGCAGCAATGGGTCCGAAATTCTATCGAAACCAAAGGTTCTTACACAGTTATGGGTCTCGGAGTAACCGATGAGGTACCAACGATTTTCAAATTCTTTGATTAAAAACGGGTGGATAAGGATGGATTTGAACTTTCGTTTTTTATAGGAAAAGTGAATGAATGAAACAGGGATTTGCTCTTTGCAAGCTGAGTAGAGCAGGTCGAAATGTTCAAACCCTCTTGAAACAGGGGGATTCATGGTTTGCAGCACGGGTTTCCGTTCTTCCGAAAGACTGTTTTCCAAGGTTGTTGAGAACAGCTTTTCGATGGCATGATTAAATTTACCTCCGATATGAGATCCGCCGATGGAGCGAATGAGTTCTACCGATTCGTTCAGGGTGGCAATTTCTTCGGGTCTCAGCGAAATGCCTAAAATGGAATATTCGGGATCAGTATATTCATAGCCAAGGTAAGAACGGTTGAATTGGATGGGGGCATCAAAACCATTGGGGTAGGGGCTCTTCATGTTTGCCAAATCCTTCTGTATGGTTTCTTTGGAGGGTCGGTAATCCAGTTTTTCCCAGCAGGCCTGCAGGATATCGTCCATGGTTGGGTATTTACGCAATTTGTTTCGAAGCAAAGCGTTGATGACTTTGTATCGGCTGTATGCGTTTTTACCGGGAAGCATATTTCGAAGATACTGAAAATTTACAGCTGCGTTTTAATTTCAGTTTTACTTCAAATTCCTGAAACTTGTCAAAAATCAAAAGTTTTAGGAATTTGGGATTTGGGGGGAGGGGCATTGCGGGTTATTTATTACGTCGGTATTTGCCCCACTAATTAATAGGGGATGTAATCACCCAAAAAGGTATTAATTTGGTGTTTATAATCACCAAATTAGGTATTAAATGGGTGGTTTTTCCCGATCGGTAATAACTTTGCTGTTATAAAGCAGAAATCACAAAATATTCCCGAGCAGTAAATATTTATTGTTTGTTCCTTAAATTTGTTCAAATAATCCCGAACGGTAAAATATGAATAGCAAAGATTTGGGTCTAACGATAAAAAATCATCGCAAGTTACTTGGATTAACGCAAACTGAAGTTGCCTTGTCATGCGGTTTGGGGATTCGA
>JBJOFM010000082.1:0-10526 GCA_046048755.1 Bacteroidota bacterium
TCATTATCCCGAATTAGTAAAAAAATTAATCGTAGTGGATATTGCTCCCAAAGCCTATGTCCCCGGACACTTGGGCTATTTCAGAGCATTCAATGAAGTTCCTTTTCATTCATTCACTACCCGAAAAGAAGTTGAAGAAGCCTTCGAACCGTATGCGCCTGAAATGTCGGTAAGACAATTTCTACTCAAAAACATCGAACCTCTTCCAACCGGTGGCTACAAGACCAAAAGCAACCTATCAGCCATCGAAACTTGGTATCCTCAGATCATCGGAGGACTTGAATTCACACAACCCTTTTTAGGGGAAACACATTTTATCGCTGGTGATAAAAGTGGCTACATCAAAGAAACCGACAAGGATTTCATCCTGCAATATTTTCCTACCGCTGTATTTCATACGGTAGAAAAAGCGGGTCATTGGGTGCATGCCGAAAACCCCCAAGGATTTTTAAACTGCCTAAACGAAATTTTATAATCTTCTAATTTACCTTATATTCGAATCTATGCAACCAGTATTATCCAAAAAATCGCTATTACTATTGGTTGTGTTTGTGTTGTTGGGCGGCTATTCCGTGAAAGCAAAAGGGTTTACTATGGATGAATGTACAATTACAAAAAAAAAATACCAACAAACAGAGATTCTTCAAACAGCTGATACAAATCAACCGGTTGCCAAACCACCGGTAAGAAGCAATACACCACCACCAAAAAAAGAATACACCCCATCGGATTGGGTAGTACTAAATGTTGGTGGCGGAATCCAATACAATCAAGGGGGATGGTCGGGTCGTTACGCGAACCATTTGGCTGCCGCTTTGGGTGCAGAATACCAAAAAAAGGAAAAATTCTTAATAGGATTTCATTACATGCCCTATCACGGAAGTTCCGTAAACGCCGATAGTGTGTTTGGCGGAATCCAAGGGCCTTCGGGCTATGTTTTAGACCAATTTGGATTTAGTACCATCGTTCGTGCCTACCTGCGAGGCTTTAATATTGCGGCTACCGTTGGAAAAATTAAACCCATTAAAACAACTCCATTGGCGGTGCATTCAATAATATATACAGGCGGCTTGGGGTATCACGAACACTTCACCCAATTTCAGTTAGACAAAGGGAAAACACCCCAATTGGAAGGCATATACGCCGATGGTTACGATAATTACAGACGCGGCATAGCCATTACAGAAAGCATCCGCTATCAATACCTGAACAACGATGCAATCTCGATTTTCATCGGAATCCATTGCATGCAAAGTCTCACTACTCCAGCCAGATCTTGGGACTTTGGATTAAACAGAGCTCCAGATCCAAGGCAGGTAGACTTTTCCATTGGTACGCAATTTGGAATCGTAATCCCCATCAACTTGGATTCGAAATCAAAAACGCAAAATTCGAAATCCGATTACTTTTTCGATTGATAACTGATTTGCGATCCGTTAATACTGCTATGTTGTCAACTCCCGGCTAAATAATATTACTGCAGCAAACCCATTTCCATTGAAGCTTTTATACCCCATAGCCATAGAACTTTTTATTTGCTTACACCACGTAGCATCATGGTTCAATCCCAAAGCCAAGCGAATGGTTTCCGGAAGAGAACACATTGATTATTTGGGATTAAAAACACTATCCGCGGATAAAAAAACCTGGCTGTTTCACTGCGCATCCTTGGGCGAATACGAAATGGCCCTCCCCATCGCCCTTCGGATTGCAAAAGAAAATGTCCAAATAGTTTTCTCCTTCTACTCCCCATCCGGATACAACAACGCAAAATTACCTTCGGGAAATTTTAATAAAACTTATTTGCCTTGGGATAGGTCTTCAGATATACAGCAATTCTTAACCGCATTGAATCCAGTAGCAGTGGTGATTATTCGATACGAATTTTGGTTAAATCTATTGCGCACGATTCATGATCGAAGCATTCCACTATACCTTTTAGGCACCTCATTCAGGGAAGATCAATTTCTGTGGAGACCGATGGGGAAAGCATGGAAAACTGCCATCGCTAAAGCTAAATACATCGGCGTAATTAAATCAACAATGGTCGATATTGCTGAAAAACACGGATTATCCAACGTACATTGGTTTGGGGATCCTAAATTTAGCCGGGCCATACTCCGCACCCAACAGGTTCAAGCAAATATCCAATCCTCACGGAATTCCAATGAAAAAGCCTTGTTGCAGTGGATGTCGAATCAAAATACATTGGTATTGGGATCATCCTGGCCGAAAGAAGAAAAACTCCTGTTAGACTGTTTATTAGATAAAGAATTTCAACAACATTTCTTCGGCAACAACTGGAAAATCCTGCTGGCTCCCCACGATATTTCTCTCGAACACTGCCAAGACATCCTACACAATTTTAGCCCATATTCCCCCAGTTTATTTAGCGAAATAAAGCCCTATTTAAACGAAAATACCGAAAACATTCAAGCGGCTTTCCCCGAAAATTGCCAGATTTTAGTACTGAATTCAATTGGCCAACTTGCGGTAGCATACAGCGCAGCACAATTGGCAATAATTGGTGGTGGGTTTGGCAAGGGATTACACAATATTACCGAGGCCCTGTGTTTCGGTGTCCCTGTATTATTTGGAACCAGACACCAAAAATTTCCCGAAGCTTCGGATGCTATGCAAGCCGGTATTGCTGTCTGTTTCAATAACTCAAAGGAGTTAAAAACGGCTCTGTTGGAATGGATTTCAAATTCGGAAACTCGAAAAAGCATAGGTCGAAAGGCCATCCAATTCACCCTAGAGAACCAAGCAAAAATGGAGGATTTTGTCAAGTTGACAGAAAACAATTCATAAAACTGACAAAAATTCGGCAAAAACAGCAAAAAATTCAGTTAACCATCCCTTTTTTTCAATTGGCATAGTTGTGGCGAGTTAGGGGTAAACCAAATTTTCAATAGAGTTATGTCAGTTAACATCAAACCTTTGGCCGATCGCGTTCTGATTGAACCCGTTCCGGCAGAACAAAAAACTGCTTCTGGTATTATCATCCCTGACACCGCAAAGGAAAAGCCTCAAAAGGGCACTGTAGTAGCTGCAGGTCCTGGCAAAAAGGACGAGCCTGTTACAGTAAAAGTTGGTGACACTGTACTTTACGGAAAATATGCCGGTACAGAAATCCACGTTGAGGGAAAAGATTACCTTATTATGAGAGAAAGCGACATTTTAGCAGTAATCTAATTAATTAAAAAACAGTATTATGGCAAAGAAGATAGATTTTAACCTTACCGCACGCGACGGATTGAAGCGCGGCGTTGACGCTTTGGCTAACGCAGTAAAAGTTACCTTAGGTCCAAAAGGAAGAAACGTAGTAATTGATAAGAAATTTGGCGCACCCCACATCACCAAAGACGGTGTAACGGTAGCAAAAGAAATTGAACTACAAGATCCCGTTGAGAACATGGGCGCACAAATGTTGAAAGAAGTAGCTTCAAAAACCGCAGATGTAGCTGGTGATGGAACTACAACTGCTACCGTATTAGCACAAGCTATCGTAACCGGTGGTTTGAAAAACGTTGCTGCCGGTGCAAATCCAATGGATTTGAAACGTGGTATCGACAAAGCCGTGAAAGCCGCTGTAAGCAAATTAAACGAAATGAGCCAATCAGTAGGCGATGACCACAGCAAAATCGAACAAGTTGCTTCAATTTCTGCCAACAACGATTCTACCATCGGTGCTTTGATTGCTCAAGCCATGGAGAAAGTGGGTAAAGATGGTGTGATCACCGTTGAAGAAGCAAAAGGTACCGATACTACCGTAGATGTAGTAGAAGGTATGCAGTTCGATCGCGGTTACTTGTCTCCGTACTTCGTAACGAACACCGAAAAAATGGAAGTTGAAATGGACAATGCGTTCATTTTAATCTACGACAAGAAAATTTCTAGCATGAAAGACTTGTTGCCAGTATTGGAAAAAGTTGTACAAACAGGCAAACCCTTGTTGATTATTGCAGAAGATATTGACGGAGAGGCATTGGCTACGTTAGTAGTAAACAGAATCCGTGGCTCACTCAAAATTGCTGCGGTAAAAGCTCCTGGTTTCGGTGATCGCAGAAAAGAAATGTTGCAAGACATCGCCATCCTTACCGGTGGTTCTGTAATCAGCGAAGAACAAGGTCGTAAATTAGACGATGCTACTATGGAGGACTTAGGTCGTGCCGAGAAAATCAGCATCAACAAAGACAATACAACCATCGTAAACGGTGCTGGCAGCAAAGAGAACATCGATGCTCGTATCAATCAAATCAAGGTTCAAATCGAAAACACAACTTCTGATTATGACCGCGAGAAATTGCAAGAGCGTTTGGCTAAGCTAGCTGGTGGTGTTGCAGTATTGTACATCGGTGCTGCTACCGAAGTTGAAATGAAAGAAAAGAAAGACCGTGTAGACGATGCATTGCACGCTACCCGTGCTGCAGTTGAAGAAGGTATCGTACCCGGTGGCGGAGTTAGCTTAATTCGCGCTATCAGCGGATTAGAAAACCTAAAAGGTGAAAACGAAGACGAAACAACCGGTATCCAAATCGTTCGCAGAGCGTTGGAAGAGCCTCTTCGTCAAATCGTTGCTAACGCTGGTGGAGAAGGTAGCATCGTAGTTCAAAAGGTGATGGAAGGTAAGGGCGACTTTGGTTTCAATGCTCGCACCGAGACCTATGAAAACCTAATTGCTGCAGGTGTTATCGATCCTAAGAAAGTATCGCGTGTAGCATTGGAAAATGCAGCGTCTATCGCAAGCATGATTCTTACTACGGATTGCGTAATCAGCGATATCAAAGAAGAAGAAAAAGGACATAGCCATGGCCCGGATATGGGCGGAATGGGTGGAATGATGTAATTGCATCAGCCATAGTTGTAAAAGGCCGCACGAGAGTGCGGCCTTTTTTATTTAAAGGTGGTATCAAACTATTTTAAGACGACCCATATCTTTGCCAAAATGGGCAGAATCATGGGTATCGATTACGGAAGTAAAAAAACAGGAATCGCTGTTACAGACCCTTTGAAGATAATCGCCCAACCCTTAGCTACTATCCCAACTGAAAAGCTATATCAATATTTAGTAGACTACCAGAAAACAGAAACATTGGAAGCCTTTGTAGTGGGTATGCCGTCTCGATTAAACGGCGAAGACACCCATGCAACACAACCCGTAAAGCAGTTTATAGAGGCGTTAAAACAGGCCTTCCCCAATATACCTGTCCATACCATTGACGAACGATTTTCTAGTTCCGAAGCATTCAATTCACTGATTGCCTCCGGAGCGAAAAAAGAAAAACGAGCAAACAAAGAACTATTGGATTCCATGTCTGCCTCGCTGATTCTACAAACACATTTACAATCAATACAATAAAGCTATCAAAGTTCATATCTATCGAAACTCCAAACGAAATTGAGCCATAGAATAAACAACTACAGACAATAACACCCCTGTGAATTATTAACCAGATAGCTGCCAAAAATTCTACCATGAAAAATAATCCGAAAAATCAAATAGTACGGTTTACGATTATTGCTGTTTTGGGTTGGGTATTTATCAGTACATTTCTTCATTATAAGAATGTATCCTCCGAAGGCGATGCTGGCTGCTTCTCCGCAATTTCGAATCAATTATTGAATGGAGATATTTTATATAAAGATGTTTTCGATAACAAAGCTCCAGGTATTTTTTTCCTGCACAGCATTAGTTACATAGGTATAAGCATTCTACAATCTGTATTGGGCGAAGGAATCCCCATAGGTGAAAATCAACTTTTGCAATTATTCTGCTTAGCCATTTGCATAATCCCCATGGGAGTTATCTCCTTAGTAAAATTAAAAAGCTCACCCCTAACAATGGCAGTAAATAGTTTGCTATTAGGATTTGGTTTATACGCTGTTGTTTCTTTTTGGCCAGCCATGTACGTTGGTGGATTCACTGAGGAAATTGGATCCTATTTTTTTATCGCCGCATTGTGTCATTTGTATCTGAATAAAATTGATCCGGGAAGTCCAACAATAATGATTACTAGTGGACTGTTTGCCGGACTTTCAACCTGGATAAAAGAACCGTTTATACTCCTTATTCCTGCCGTTTTACCCTACCTCGTACAACTTCCTAAAAGACAAAATATCCAATGGATATTGGGCTTTTCAGTGCCGTGGTTATTTTACGGATTGTATTGCACTGTCACTGGATCATGGTCAAATTACATTAGCTATTTACGTTTTGCCACCAACTACGCATCCATAAACAGCAATGAGTCTCAAAACATCTTTGAAACGGTCATCCATCAACTTTATCCGCCTCTTACGACCGAAATTTACCCCGTAACACAAGTGTTAATCTCAAATGTACTGGTATTGCTAATTCTTACGATAACTATATTAAGCCTTGGTTATTATCTAAATAAAACGGAATGGAGACCCACGGGATTTACTCCCAACAACCAACGATCCAACCCTACAATTCTGAAACCAATCAAAGCATTTATTTCCGAAAACTCTTCCCATAGTAATCTAATCCTCGGACTGTTAAGCCTAATTTTGTTACTCATTGGTAGCCTGTACTTTTCAGGCCTTGGAGGAAAAAACGCATTCCCCCATTACCAGTTACCGTGGATGTTTTCCCTAATTTTCTCATCTTGGATGATGGTTATTCTATTGGTTGATTTTATTGGAATTTATCAGCCATCTTTTTCGATAATTAAAAAATCCATCCCCCTTTTTACATTATCTTTATTTAGCACTCTTTGCTGGATTTTGCCTACTACCAAAGCAAATTATCAAGCCATTAAACAACAAAATTTTCCTCCGTTCCAGAATCAGAAAGAAGAATTGAAGCAATGGCAGGAACAGCTCACGCTCCCCGTTTTCAACGCTATTCAAAGCACATCCCTGTACATCGATGATCCTCATTCGGGAAGATTCTATACTTTGTTTAACACACAACAGGCGCCTCCATTCCCTTGTCCCTATTTTGTTTATTTCTATTCACCCAACTACAACCAAGATACCGCAGTACAACATCAACTAGAACAAATCTTTTACGTCAACGCCCAAAGACAGATGTCGTATCTACAGAACAACCCACCAGCGTTTATCATCACCGGGAACAATCACGGTTTTTTAACCTTGAATAACACTGTAAAAAATTGGTTCATAGACAATTATAAAAAAACCAATCAGATCAATTACCATAGGCTACAGTACAACCTATATCAACGAAAATAACACAAACGCTTCCGTGTTAACAACCTGATAAACCTCAGTCCCAATCAAATAAACTATCTTTGCAAAAGTTCCTACATCCATGATTCTTCCTATTTACGCTTACGGGCAACCGGTATTACGAAAAAAAGCTTCCGAAATAGATGCTAACTATCCTGAACTTAACAAATTGCTCGAAAACATGTTCGAAACCATGTATGACAGTAATGGCATTGGATTAGCCGCACCACAAATTGGAATTAGTATCCGTTTATTTATTGTTGATGGATCGGAGATTGAAGACATCGAACCCAAAGATTTTAAAAAAGTATTCATCAATCCGATCATTGAAGAAGAGTTTGATGAAAAATGGGACTATGAAGAAGGTTGCCTAAGCATCCCAAACGTTCGGGCCGATGTAAATCGACACTCGAAACTCACCATACGCTACCAGGACGAGAACTTCCAAGAGCACGTAGAAACCTATGGAGGCATGGCAGCAAGAATTATTCAACACGAATACGATCATATTGAAGGCATTTTATTTACCGATCGGATTCACCCGTTAAAACGCACACTGCTTAAAACCAAACTTTCCAATATCGCCGCAGGGAAAACATCTGCAGGCTATCGCATGAAATTTGCCAAAAAATAGGTAGATTGCTATAAATTACCCAGATTATGCGCGCATACTGGACCCTGGTTCGACCGATTAACCTATTGATTACTTTGCTTACACAGGCGGTTTTTCTGTATGCCAGTAGCCGAATTACTCCGTTTGAAATCGATTGGTCGAATTTTCGATGGTTTCATAGCCCAATCCACTTCCCTGTTGCCATTTGGGTGCTACTCTCCTGTTTATTCTCAGCCGCCGCGGGGTACGTAATTAATGATCTTTTTGACGTTGACTCAGACCACATTAACAGACCCAATAAGCGCATTTTAAAACGATACGTAAGTCATAAAGCCGCTATCGTTTATTATTCCATTTTAGCCACTCTCGGAATAATAACAGGATTTTTGGGTGGAACGGGCATGGGGATATTTTGTATTGCCATTGCCATTCTATTGTATTTCTACTCTTCTGATTTAAAAGCGATGGGGTTACCAGGGAATTTATTGGTTGCTTTTATGGCAGGCGCTGTAGTGTATCTAAGCAGCCGAGGTGTTTGGCAAGTGAGCAAGGGTCATATAGCCGAGTTTGCTTTATTGGCTTTTACCATTACACTCGCGAGAGAACTCATCAAAGACATCGAAGACATGGAAGGCGATAGAGAGGCCGATTGTCAGACTTTCCCAATCACTTACGGAATCTCAAAAACCAAATTATTGGTGTATTTTTCCTTGGGTATTTCCGCTTTTGGAATATTGTTCAATACCATTTTTCAAGCAATTTACACCTATCCTGTAGAAGGTTTTAAGACAGAATGGAGTAAAATACTGTCTGGATCCAGCATTATGCCGATGTTAATTTATACCGCTGCTATACTAACTCCAAGAATGTGCAGCATTTGTATATCTACCTACAAAGCAAATTCAACCACTGATTTTAGACAGGTATCCTTAAAATTGAAATGGTTAATGATTTTGGGAATTATTGGCGTGTTATTCACTCCAATTTAACACCCTGTTCCCATAACTTAGCAACTGCTTCTAACTCCTCATACCAACTTGGGCCCATTTTTCTAGTTAATGCCTCACGCAAGAAGGAATAAACTGGAATTTGTTCTTTTTCTCCAACAGCGCAGGCATCCGAACAGATACTCCACTGATGGTAATTCAACGCCGTATATTCCCCGTATTTTTTCGCCCGAATTGGATACAAATGGCAACTCAAAGGCTTGCGAAACCACGTTTTACCGGAGTGGTAAGCCTTTTCGATTGCACAACCCGCAACACCATTAGAATCGTACACTACAAAAACACATTCGCCGCTTGGCTCACACACCGTCACAGCCTCGCCATCAAAACTGTCTGTCTCAGAAAATCCTCGTTCGGAAAGTAGTTTTAAGCCGCTATCCGACATAAACGGCTTCACCGCCTCTAATTCCTGCTGAATGATTTCAATTTCCTCCGATTCTAAAGGTGCACCCGCATCACCATGAACGCAACATGCTCCTTTGCAGGACTCAATAGCGCATCGGAACTTACGCGTTAAAACCTCCTCGGATACCAAGGCATTGCCTACTATCAGCATAGTTAACTATTATTTCAAATACTCAGACCAACCCTGAGCTTCTAACTTTTCTGCTTTTTCCTCCACTTCCACCTTCATCGATTGCTTGTATTCAGCAATGGAGTGTTTAATGGATGGATCTGCCACGCCTAAAATCTGCGCAGCCAATAATCCAGCATTCTTTGCACCGTTTATCGCTACCGTGGCTACGGGAACACCTGGAGGCATCTGAACGATGGAATATAAACTATCCAATCCACTCATCGTTTTAGACTGCACAGGCACGCCAATAACGGGCAAGTGGGTAAACGATGCCACCATTCCTGGCAAATGCGCAGCTCCTCCGGCTCCCGCAATAATAACTTCAATGCCGCGAAGCGATGCATCTTTGGCATAGGTCATTAACCTATCGGGCGTACGATGGGCACTCACGATCGTTAATTCGTATTCAATTTTTAACTGCTCTAGAACTACAGCAGCTTCCTTCATAACTGGCAGATCGCTATCGCTGCCCATAATGATCCCAATTTTAATCATGTAGTTTGGGTTAATTTATTCGAATTAGATAAAATAGAAATAACAACGTAAACGAAATAAAATACAGCAACCATGGCACCACCAAATAAAATACAAGGCAATGCGGCAATTAACAATGCAATTTTCCATTTCTTTAAAACATCGCCCGACTTGAATTTCATCGCCAACATCGAATACTCGCTGTTCATCATAAATGCCACAAACAATGGCATATATAGCCAAACATAAAAATTCGTGAGCCAAGGTCGAATATCAATTATCGGACTTAATAGCCATTTCAGAGACACTGCATCCAATGTATTACTGTAGGCAATCATGGCCCAAGAACCAATAGCCAATCCGGTGATGGGTGTAGGGACGCCAATAAAACCAGTGAGCTGACGGGTATCAACATTGAATTTGGCCAACCGATAAGCTGCGCCCAAAGGAATCAATATCCAAACGTAATTATTAATACAAAATCCAGTAGAACAATATCCCTGCTCTTGCATCAACGATCTCCATATCAACCCCGGTAAAACGCCAAATGTTACAACATCGGCCAATGAATCCAACTGCAATCCTAAGTCGCTATCGGCCTTTAATAATCGGGCTACCCAACCATCAAAAAAATCCA
>JBJOFM010000083.1:0-6768 GCA_046048755.1 Bacteroidota bacterium
AAGTGGTAATTGACCCCTTTAAACGAGTTCCCGAAGTGCACAGGCACAACAATTTATACAAAAACCAAATGTTGTTTCCCAATGCTAAGAGTCCAAAATTTGAATTAATTAGCGGAAACCAAGAACCCGGTAAATCGAATATTTTCCTTTTGCCAGCACTGGGTTGGAATGCGCAAGACCGTATGATGTTAGGCGTTACTTTCCACAATCAAGGTATACCATTAAAAAAGACAAGCTACGTATTTAGCCCATTTTATTCTACTGGCCGCAATGCGTTGGTGGGTTCGGGTTTGATATACCGAAATTGGCATCCCCAACAACGCTTTTCAACCATTAGCAGCGGTATTTGGTTGCATTCTTACAACTTAAACAACACCCTAAACAAAAGCGGGTTAGATAACAGCGAAAAAGAACTGTTAAAAGAAAATTCATTATCCGTTTCATCCAGTGGATTTTTCCCAGTGATGCCCAACAATCGTTACATACTGATCAATCCCTACCTGAAATTCACCCTGGGGAATCGGAATAAACCCAAATCCGATTATACTCAAATCCTAGAACTTCAAGGGTTGGTTAGAAATGATTATCAAAAAGTGATTTTGCCTCCTTACATAGGCATTATTCCTTCACCAGCTACCGCAGTGACCTTCGATATGAACACCATTTCTACTGTAGGCGGCCGATTGCAATACAGTGTATCCAAAAAATCAGAAAAATGGAACTGGTCCATAGTAGCAAAACACACTTTATTGACTCAATCCATCAACAACGTGGATACGCCGATGTGGGCTCCCAACAGTTTCCGTAACCCCAAAGATCAAAAAATTACAAGCGCCCAACAAAGTGAAATAGCCTGGAAAGCGAGCTATACCTACAAGAAAAAGCGCCAAATTACCATGCGCCTCTATGCCGGAAATGTTTGGGGGATAAAACACACAATTAGTCCAGACAAAACGGGCGAAAATATTGATGGGGTATCGCCATTATCGCTTTCTTTAACCGGCACACCCGGTACCCGTGATTATTTCAACGATGAAATTTTCTTAAACAGATCCGGCAATGCGAGTAACTCCCAAGCATGGAGTCAACAACGCGGCAACAACCAAGGAGGATTTAGAAATCTAAGTGGAACCGGACTCAATAGCAAACAAGTATTTACAGGCAATTTCTACATCCCATTCCCCATTGGTCCATCGTTTTTGGGAGTTTTTGGCGATGTTGGTTATTTCACCGCATTCAATCCAACAACAGGCGCAAACCCTACAAGTTTAACGAAAGGGGAACTCGCTTGGAGCTCAGGAATCGGCGTCAAAATCAGCGATATGTTTGGATTATACTTACCCATTGTGCAAAGCCAAAATCTATTGGATAATTCGCCGAGCAATTGGAATAAACGAATTCGTATCAATGCCAGCTTCAGCTTCCGATTAGAGCCATTAAGTAAAGCCGGTCTTTAATCCACAATTTCGTTACCGTTCGCACCTACTTTTATCCGCTTGTATCCGCCGGATCCTACTGGAAAATTGTAATAGGTGTCATCCTCGTATTCTAAGAAGATTACGCCATCGCATGATTCATCCAATTGCACATGAAATCCTACGGGTAAGTAAATTTTAACCAATACATGTTGAGCCCTCCACTTCCCTGGGGCAGCAGAAAAGTCTAGAAAATCACTCAAAATCAACTTGTTACCTATCCATTTACATTCGTACTTGATGTTTTTAGCATTTTGCAACCGCCATGTACTATTACCACGAGAAGAGCGATCAACGATTACATAGGGTACAGAATCTACCGTTCTAAATAATTTAAAATCAACGTGCGAAGATTTCTTTTTCTCTATCGCCTTTAAACTCACCTTTTCACCTTCCACCCAAAAATTCTCCGACTCATCCCCATCACCCGCAATACCATATATATCGGTGTGAAAAGCAGACGGATTAGCCGAAATTGTTAATAGCTTAATTTTGGGATTGTAGGCCGAATCCACCTCTATTCGTTGAGAGATGGTTTCTTTTATACTAAACTCCTTTCCAATGGAAACCGATTGATAAACCAGGTACCCAACCCCAAACAACCATAATCCTGTAAACGTTATGCGCACAACCAAAGGGAGTCTCCTGCCATTAACCAACACACGAATCAACGAATAAAAAATACTTCCAAGGGTAATTAAAGCTACCATGATGGAAGCCAACAATACTAGGGAAGCTTGGGTATCCGACCAAAATAGGGTATTCGCTGCAAGTTCCCACAACCAACTAATTACGCCCGCTGAAATAATTACCGAATACAATGCAGGTACAGAAATTATCAATAAAATCAGCAAACCAAAAGCCGCAACCAATCTTATAATTACTGGAATTCCTCGTTTAGAAATGTCTTCTACTACCGGCTTACCTTTGTCCATGGCTGTTTTCGCCGCATGTTCAATAACCTTACCCAAATTTTCAAACGTGATTGGAGCCCCTTTCATTTGAAGCTTCTCCGTTGGAGTCATTGCAGGCTGAATGGCCACACCCAAAAATAAATATATAAATACAATGGTGCCCGCCGTAACCGGCAATAAAACCAAGAATCCCAATCGAACCCATTTGCTATCCCATTGCAAATACGCCGCAATACCCGAACAAACACCCAAAATCCACTTATTATCATCGTCTCGAAATAATCTCCTCTCAGTTACAGACCCGCTACTTGCATAGGTTTCGTCCTGTGTTTGACTACCCGATGGCTTGCTATCAACCTCCATTTCTGCATCCACCAATTCATCCACAGAACCCACCTGAAGTATAATATCATTTACGTCCGATTCTAAGATGGCTTGTTTGCCAGTTTTTAATTTGTAATTAAACAATTCCGCAATTCGATTTTCAATATCCTGGTGCACTTCTACATCTTGGATTCCTTTACGCAATTGATCGAGGTACATTTTCAATTGTTCGTATGCCACCTCATCGATGGGAAATACAAAACCGTTTATATTGGCATTTATTATTTTATTCATTGCTTGTTGTGTTGGTTGATTGGGTTGATTTTTTATTTTATTTTTTGAACCAATTTCATTCAATTATCGATAGCTTTTCTTTACGTTTCATGCGGTTATTTTAGTCCGAATCACGAGGAGACAAAGGAGAAGGATGCGAACCTTGCCGATGATCTCTAAAATGATTGACTGCATGAGCTAATTGAATCCAAGTTGTATCCAACGATTCTAAAAAACGCTCACCGTCAGCCGTTAAAGAAAAATATTTTCTGGGCGGACCCGATTCACTTTCCTCCCATTTGTATTGTAACAATCCAGCATTTTTAAGTCGCGTTAGCAACGGATACAATGTACCTTCAACCACAATCATCTCTACCGATTTTAATCGATCGATAATATCCGAAGAATAACATTCCCCACAAGAAATTACCTGCAATACGCAGTATTCCAATATCCCTTTTCGCATCTGTGATTGGGTATTCTCCAAATCCATGAAACAAAACTATATATTTTTATAGTACTATGCAATACATAGTACTATAAAAACACAAAAATTATCGACAAAAATCCCTGAGACAAGACTAGTAATCGACAGAAACACCCCGTATAATTTGAAATTTTCACACTACGGAGCTGCCGATATTGCAAGTATTTACAACCAGTTTCGTCGTCTAAACCAAACAAACAATAACACTACTATTGCTATCATCGCTACCCAAACTGCCAAGTATCCATGAGGCCAACTCAACTCTGGCATATTCTCGAAGTTCATCCCATAAACCCCAACAATAAAAGTAAGAGGCATAAACAATACACTAAAAACGGTTAAAACGCGCATTACATCGTTCGTTCTTTGGGAGGATAACGATAAATATACTTGGAGTAGTTGTTGTAGATTTTCTCCACTTTCGTTCAATTGATTCTGCAATTTCAATCGGTAATCCATTACATCTCGATGCTCTTGCCCTCCGCGTACAATTTCGTTTTCATGCAATTGCAACAATACATCGTCTGTTAATTCACACAGTCGCTCCGCCACTCCTACCCGTTTGCGGAGGTGATAGATGATCTCAATTACCTGACTATTTTTATTCACTGAAGCCCAATCGGTGCCAAAAACACTCGGTTCTGGCTTGCCTCCAACAAATACCAGATCTTCAACGTGCGCCATCGGATTAGACAAACTGTGATTAAAATCCCGGTACGTATTCAAAACCCCACGCACAATTCTTACGGCTAACTCCGCCGTTGAACCAACTCTACCTTGCCTCACGTATTTATCCCGTAACGCATCAATAAATTCATGGGGTAGTCGATGCACCGTTATCAACTGCTTTTCATTAAAAAACACAGCAATTTTAGACGACATAGCCTGGATAGTGGCTGGGGTCTCCTCTTTCAGTAAAACGCGAAGAATAAAAAATGCCATCCCCTCGTCTTCTTCGTATTTAGGTAAATGATCCGGTTCTAAACAATCGCGTAAAAAGTGCAAATTCAGATTATGGAGTTCTTTAAACTCTTCCAGATCTTGCATGGAAGGCTCAATAATATCTACCCAAGTTGAAGCATCGTTTAAGGAATATTCCGCAATCTTCATGCAGTAAATATAATTATAACAGAAAAAATCGCACTACTCAACCGCAATAATATTATTCTCCCATTCATGTTGAAATTAATCCTTCGTGGGTAACTTAAATCACATACCTCAAAAGAAATTAACAGGAAATTTGCATATCAAATCAAACAACTATGTGGTCTAGCATAAAAAACCTGTTTGGCGGAGGCACCCCTGCGCCAAGTTTCAAAGAACTCATACAACAAGGCGCGGTAATCATTGATGTGCGCAGCCCGCAGGAATTCAAAGGTGGTCATATCAAAGGTGCCCTGAACATCCCATTGGATAAATTGGCTGCCTCTCTCAGCAAAATTCCTAAAAACAAGCCCGTAATTACATGCTGCGCATCGGGCATGCGAAGTGCATCGGCCAAGGGTATTTTAAAAAATAAAGGTTACGATGTTCATAACGGCGGCGGATGGATGAGCTTAAATAACAAAATATAATTCACAATAAATAAGTAACACGATGGCAACTTTTCAAGAAATCGTTAATTCAGAAAAACCCGTATTGGTTGATTTTGCAGCCGAATGGTGCGGACCCTGTAAAATGATGAAACCCATATTAAAAGACTTAAAAAATCAACTGGGCGATGACATCACCATTATCACCATAGATGTTGACCGAAACCAAGCCGCTGCAGCACAATACAACATTCGCAGTGTACCCACCTTGATGATTTTCAAAAAAGGTGAAAGCTTGTGGAGGCAATCCGGAGTTTTACAAGCTGGACAACTTCAGTCGATCCTGAAACAATACATGTAACCCTGTCCAAAAAATGGCGGATATTTAATCCTCTATTTTGATGTCATATTTATCCAAAAGGCCGGAAATTCCTGAAGCGGAGAATCTGGCTTTTTTTATTCTATTTAACTCAGGGTCTAGGGAATAATTAAACGAATTTCGCAAATCCGATTTTTCTAAAATTGTTTGATAAAACGTTGCCGATAAAAAATCGCATCGATGAAAAGTACTACCTGATAAATCGGCCTCGGTAAAATCCACTTCCTGCAATTTCGAATTATTAAACACTGTATTCTTTATCTTCAATTTATAAAAAGATGAATGATTTAATTGGCAACCCGAAAATGTAAAGGACAAACCAAACTCGTTGCATTGTTCAAATCGCAATCCCATCATTTTACAACCCGAAAATTCCACGTCCCGAATTACCGATTTATGTAAATTAACCAAACTTAAATTGCATTCTCGAAAAGAACAATCGATAAAGACAAAATCAGAAAAATCCTGCTTGGAAAAATCGCATTCCACAAAGGTGCAACATTCGTATTCTCCCCTTGTCAACGTTTCAATTTTCTCAAAAACAATATCGTAACAATATATCTCGGACATACGTGTAATTATTTCCTCTAACCCTCCAAGACGGCGGTAAAATCCAGGCTCGTTTTCCAAATGTCTACGATTCTTGCTACAAAATCCGGCTCTAATGTTTCCTCGGCCTCCAGCGGATGTACCACATAAAATTGCTTATTGTACAGATAGGGTTCATTTAGAGCTAACTCCTTGAATGGAGACGGCAAAATTTTATTTTTATCGCCTCGAATTTCACCAAAATTCTTTTTAAAATTTGGATGTTCGATGGCTTTTCTAAAACCCATTAAATTAGTGGAAATATTGGTCCGAATTCTGGTTAATGTTTCTTTATCTGGCATGTATACCCCCGCATAAATACCACAAGATTCAGGTCCGAATTCAACATACAAACCACCCAACGACATATTTTTACTATCCCCAAGTTGTAAAGCCGCGCTACAATGCGTTTTATACGGCGTTTTATCTTTAGAAAATCGGATATCCCGATTAATCCTAAATAAACAATCCGATGCCGATAAAGAAGAAAATCGAGCATCCACTGCAGATACCTCTTTGATCAATTCTTCCACGAAAGAACGAAAAGGTAATTTTACCGATTTTTCGTATCGCTTTCTATTGTCATCAAACCAAGTCTTATTGTTATTCAACGTAAGTTCGATAAAAAATTCAAAAAAATCTTCTGTTAAATGCCTCATAAAACAACAATTACCTATCCGTTTATATCACCAAATTCAATTTGATACACCTTAAATAACAATCGGAAAAACGACAATAAAATCGGACCAAAAATCAATCCCAAGAAACCAAATAACTTCAACCCCACAATTACCCC
>JBJOFM010000084.1:0-8896 GCA_046048755.1 Bacteroidota bacterium
GTGCAGCGGGGTCAAGCAATTCGGTAGCGGGGGTAATTTGGGTGGTGTTATATAATGCTACGCCATCGTGGTGTTGCAGTGTAATTACAGCATATTGTGCACCTGAATTCTTTATTAGTTGTGCCCATTGGGCGGGGTTATAATTTTGGGCGCCGAAGCGTTGCAGCTGGCTCATATATTGTGGGTAGGGAGTGGTTCTATTGTGAAAACTCCAACTTTCAGAGGTGCCTTCTACTGCGTAGATTCCCCAATGAATAAAAATACCAAGTTTGGCGTTGGCAAACCAATCTAATCTTGATGGAATAGGTTCTTCAGTGAATTGCGCTGCACCGAGGGAAGTAGCCATAACAACGGTAGACACAACGGTTAAGAACCTATAAAACAGGGGGCGGAAAATTTGCATGGGAACGAAAGTACAATAGGAATGATAGAGAAAGGAAGTTCCTGGCGAAAATTGCAACTGCTTGAAAACTTTTTGCATAATTTGCGGAAATATAAGTCGTAAAAAGTAATGGGAAAAGTAATGGTTTCGGGGTGCTTCGACATGTTGCACAGCGGACATGTGGCGTTTTTAAAATTGGCGGCGGAATACGGAGAGGTTATAGTTTGTGCAGGCAGCGATGAAACGGTGTTTGCGTTGAAGGGTCGATATCCGGTGATACCTGAAAATGAGCGCAGGTATATGTTGCAGGCTGTGCGATGGGTTACGGAAGTTAGAATTTCTCGGGGAAGCGGACATTTAGATTTCTTACCCGAGTTAACCGATGTACGTCCGGAAATATTCATTGTTAACAAAGACGGTGACTCCCAAGAGAAACGAGAATTAATGCAAACCTTGGGGATAAAATACTTAGTATTGGACAGAATTCCCGAGGCAAAAATGACAGCACGGAGCACCACGGATTTGCGAAGAGAGTGCAATATCCCTTACCGATTGGATTTAGCGGGTGGATGGCTGGATCAACCCTTTGTAAGCGAGGAGCATGCGGGGTCTGTGGTTACTATTTCGATTGAGCCAACGCACGTTTTTAACAATCGAAGCGGGATGGCTTCTAGCACTCGAAAGGCAGCCCAGGCATTGTGGAAGTATGATTTACCCTTAGGTGATCGAGAGTTATTGGCCAAGCAGTTGTTTTGTTTCGAAAATCCGCCTGGGACCAAAGAAATAGCCGGTTCACAAGATGCCATCGGTTTGGTTTTCCCGGGACTAAACAAATTATCGTATCGTGGAGCTTATTGGCCAGAAACGATAGAAAGCATGCACGATGAGGCAATTTTAGAATTTTTGGAAAAGCACATCCAACTAATTCCATTAGGCGAACGAGAAGATGGATATGCTGTACTATCGGATGTTCGGGTGAGCCCGGCCGGGGCCGGAGCCTTGGCGGAGGCCGCGGATAGTGTATATGCCGCCGCCTGCGAGCGCAATGCATTGCGCCTTGGCCAAGCCATGACCCGGAGCTTTGAAGCCCAAATTGCCATGTTCCCAAATATGTTAACGCCTAATTTGAAAGAAGCCATCAGACAACTACCCGATCATACCCTGGGCTACAAAGTCTCCGGCGCAGGCGGCGGCGGCTACCTCGTGGCATTCACTGAAAAAACCATCCCCAACGCACTCACAATTAAAATAAGGAGAAAATCAAACGGTTTTTAGGGAGTTTAGACTAAAAAGCACCTATACTGATATCCCATACAATACAAACGATTTCATACAAACTTCTTATCCCAATCATACCCCACACAATGAATAAAAACTTCATACTACTCTGCCTACTTTTTTTCAGTTGGGCTATCGCACATAATCTCAATCCCATCCTAATACCACAAATTAAAACGTTGTTCCAATTGTCCGACTTCCAATCGGCATGGGTGGATTCCGCCTTTTACATCGCTTATTCCCTTTTTGCCATTCCCGCAGGATTTGTTATCCAAAAATTGGGCTATAAACGAGGGATTCAAATTGGATTACTGCTCTTCGCCTTAGGAACAATCACCACAGGATATGCAACTTTGGCCTGGATTTTTCCACTAGCCTTGTTTGCACTATTTATCTTAGCCATCGGCTTAACCCTACTAGAAACCTCTGCCAATCCGCTGGTGGCAATTTCAGGCAATTACTCAACGGCAAGTCAACGACTCACCTTAGCACAATCCTTCAATGGTCTAGGCGCAACCTTAGCCGCTTTCTTTGGAGGTCAAGTAATCTTTAGTAACCCCGAACTTTCAAAAATTACCGTAAACCAACTGAAAAAAATCCAATCCACCGCACCTTCATATGAATATAGCGAAATACTTGAAGACCTCGCCTTACCCGTATTTCTTACCTATTTCTGGGTCACAGCATTTATATTGTTTGTCCTAATTCTCATTTCTTTCTTTTTCAAAATCGCCAAAGCACCAAGAAACCAAGAAGTAAATTCCCATAAATTCAATGAGAGAATTTCCACGCAACAAAGTCAACCAAAAAATCCCCATTCCCCAATCCAAAGCACGTTAAAAAGCCTATTGCAACACAGAAACTTTAAACAGGGTATGATCGCTCTAGGACTATACGTAGGTGCACAAATCGGAATTGGCAGTTTTTTTATTCGATATAGCCAGGAGTACTCATCCATGTCGAAAAACGATGCCTCAGTTCTACTGTCAATGGGCTTGTTGTTATTTATGATAGGTCGATTTATAGGTAGCGCCCTCATGAAATATATTAGCGCTCCGAAACTATTAGAAATTTGCGCCTCATCTGCGGCCGCTTTAACCGCATTCGCCATCTTCACTGCAAATACCCAATCTCCGATTTCTGGATTATACTGTCTAATTCTCGCTCAACTGTTCATGAGTATTATGTTCCCTGTCATTTTCTCCATCAGCTTACAACAGATCCCCAATCCCCCGCCCCTAGCTTCGTCATTGCTAATCATGACTATCGGCGGAGGCGCACTTCTCCCTCCAGGCATGGGACTTATTTCCGATTCTTGGGGACTAAACTATGCATTTATTCTACCCTTGTTAGCGTTTGCTTACATTAGCTACTTTGCAAACAAAATCATCAAATCCGTATAAAAAACCACGGACCCCGACACCTTCAATCCCTGTAAATCCATGAAAACATTTGTACTTGCCCTTGATTTAAAAAATGATCCCGAACTAATTGCCCAATACGAAGAATACCATAGACATGTTTGGCCCGAAATTATTCGCTCAATCGCCGATTCAGGTATTCAAGAATGTGTGATATATCGAATATCCAATCGACTCATTATGCATCTTACAACAACCGATGATTTTAGTTTCGAAAACAAATCCAACCTAGACAGATCCAATTCTAAAGTAATCGAATGGGAAACGATTATGTGGAAATTTCAACAAGCAATTCCAGGTTTTCCACCTAACGAAAAATGGCAATTATGCGAAGAAATTTTCCGACTTACTGATAACTTATAATGCCAACTTACCGCCAATTTCCGGCAATTCTAGTATACAATTTCTTTAGCTAACGTTTTATCCGAAATGAAAGGATCAATTAACAACGATTTCCCTCCAAAATTCAACGTAAATCAGGCATGACCCAAAAAAGTAAAGTGCAAAGATTTCTGATTAATTTATTCCGTAAAATTAACGAGAATGAAAGAAAATAAATTATAACTTTGTGTAATGAGAAAGACATTCTTCCATACCCTGTTGGCAATTACCGCAATCTCTACATCGGGTTTATTTTTGGGTTCTTGCAATCAATCATCTAATAATCAAACCGATAGCGCAAAAACGGACACTACAGTTTATGGTGAGAAATTTGACAAAACCACTGCCATCGACATTGATTCGGCATTAACCAATTGGCAATCTCATACCAAAAGTGTTGTAGTTAAAGGTATATCTACAGCTGTATGCCAAACAGAAGGATGTTGGTTTAAATACAAAACCATGACGGACGATCTTTTTGTAGATTTCGACCATCAATTCAAAATCGCTAAAAATTCGGTGGGAAAAACCCTGTATGCTTCCGGTTATTTCTATCAGGATACCGTTTCCGTTGAAATGTTGCAAGAATATGCAAAAGACGATGGTAAAACTGCCGAAGAAATCGCTACAATCAAGGAACCGAAAATTGAACTGCATTTTCGTGCAGTAGGCGTTGAAATTGAGTAATCACTTCCTACGCAAACACTCTATTCTCTATTGGGCATTGTTTGCCCTACTTTTTGTTGCCTGCAAATCCGAATTACCTCAAACCAAGGCTCTTTGCTTAGGCCATGGAGGAATGGGTATCAAGTCTCGATTCCCTTTAGATAGTCGAAGTTCAATTCTAGAATGCCTAAATCAAGGTGCCGATGGGGTTGAAATAGACGTTCAAATGTCGAAAGACGGAATCTTATTCGCATTTCACGATGCCGATCTCTCAGAACGTACCGATGGGCAAGGGCTTATCCATGATTTCTCTGCAAACGAAATATCGGCGATCAACTACAAAGGTTTGTTTTCCCGGAAGGAACCTATACAACGATTGGATTCTATCTTCAACCTACTTTCCGATTTTCCAGAGGCTATTGTTACGTTTGACGTAAAATTGTACACATCATCATCGTATACACCTTACCAACAAACAGTTGCAGAATCAATCGCTAATTTTATACAACAAAATTCACGAAAAAAACCAATTTTGGTTGAATCCCAAGACACGTCGTTCCTTAATTATTTCCATCAACTTTCCCCTTTTTCGCCAACGTATTTTTATACCAGTATATTTGATGATGGATTTAAAGCGTTAAATACGTTCAACTACCAAGGTTTAACGATGGATCTACAGAACATCAACAAAGAACAAATCGAGACTCTCCATGCCGGTAATTTTAAAATAAGTCTCTGGAACGTACAAACCGTAGGGGAAAATTCGGATGCGCTACAATTGAACCCCGATTATATTCAAACAGACGAGATTAACGATTTATTGCAAAAAACACGATAATCGTCATTTCTCAGGCAAGAAAATCAAAATCCGATCAATCTAGTTCTTGATCCAATATATATATCATCGCCGCAATAGCCGCTGCTCCTAATTCCAATTCTCGCTTATTTACCGAACTAAACACATCCGCTTCGGCATGATGCACATCGAAGTATCGCTGCGAATCGGGAATGAAACTTACAAATCCGATGGAAGACCAATATTTTTTTAACGGTCCGATATCCGCACCGCCCCCACCCTGTTCAAGCATTCCTACACCGTATTCGCTTAACATCGACTGATATTTTTTTACCCCCGGCATCAAAACAGAATCCACGCCAAAACCTCTGGGCGTAAATCCTCCTCTATCGCTCTCGAGAGCGGCAATATGGACCTCATTTTTAGCTTTGGACAACCGAGCGTATTCCTCTCCACCGCGCAACCCATTTTCCTCATTAATCCAAAACACAGCCCTCAATGTATGCTTGGGCTGATACCCAATTGCTTTCAATATTCTCAGCGCTTCCCAAGCATGAATGCAACCCGCACCATCGTCATGAGCACCATCGCCCTGATCCCAACTATCAAAATGTCCGCCAAAAGCGATTATCTTCTCTGGCGACATTTGACCTTTTGTCTCGGCCAGAATATTGGCACTGGGTCTATCGGGCAAGGTTTTACAAAATAAATCCAAGGCTATTTCCAAAGCAGGATCTTTTTGGGATAAATACTCCAGTATATCTGAAATTGAGGTAGGCACAGCGGCAATGGGAATTTTAACAATATTGGGATCATAATGGGTAACACCCGTGTGAGGGTGCATATCGCATCGATTACTAACACTCCTAACTAAAACCGCTACCGCACCATAAGGAGCACACCAAACCGCACCGTTTACTCGCTGATTCACACAACCACCGTAAGCCTGAAACGTATTCAACAAACTCTCCTCCATCGGCCTAGCCAACAAAACAATTTTGCCTTTTAGTTTCCCTTCTTTACCCAGCGAATCCAATTCTCGTTTTGTCCTTACCGATATAAGTCCCGCTCTAACCGATCCGGAAACACTACCTCCTAAAGCAGCCACAGGCATTTTATATCGCTTGCTTGGGGTTAACCCTTGTTCTAAATACGATTCGCATTCCCATTCGGGATGAGGCGATGATGGGAATTGTACTCCATGTACCATTTTCTCCAACGCATCCGAACCCTTCAACCTATTCCCCCGCAAAATTTGGGTAAATACATCGGAATAAAACCAAGCTTGTTCTTTCTCTCCGCGTTCCCATCGGGGTACCATTACCGATTGCGTATCTACCCTATCGAATGAATACTTTTTCAACTCATTTACCGCCCATTGTATCGCTTTTTCTGCATTGTCTGAACCACTCAATCGCGGTCCCATGGAACATAATTCGCCGAGTAAGGAATAGGAATGTCCCCGAAGTAATGCCTCGGCATATATTTTTTGAAAAATGAGGCTATCGCTTTTTAGAGCAGTCTGTGAAGAACCCTTTGTTGAAACCTCTGAAAATTCCTGTCCAATTGTACTTGAATCCGATATGTTTTTTACGCATTCAATTTTCTGATATTTGGGATGGGCAGGAATTGCATTTGCGCTAATAATTGCAGTAACACCACACAATATGACGATAGATATACCACTAAAGCATTTACGAAAACCATTCATAATATAGTAACAAATGTAACGGCTGCACTTTATTATTAAAACCTTGAAATTTCAACGATTTCTCCTACCTGTTTATCTTATTTCAAATTTTAAAGGACAAAAACCGATAAATTCGAATTATAGAACACGAAAATGAAAAAACTATTAATTTTAATTCCATCAATGCTTTTGGGTGCTAGCAGCTGGGCACAAACTCAAGTAAAAATTGTTACCGTTGTGGAATCCATAGTTCCCATGGGGGTTGGAAGATCTAGATTAATTGAGACCAGTGAAACAATCAATCCGGCACCACTAACAACCACAAGGACAGAGGATAAAAATTATGGTCAAGGAAAAATAGACCGTGAAGAAGCAAAAGTTGAAAATTTCAATGAAACCAAACTATTGAACCTATATTCCGGTGTAGGAATTAATTTCCAAAATATTGCCTCTAATGACGCTATTGTTTCGGGCAGATTAAATCAATTATTGGCGGAAGGTTGGAAAATTTCTCATGTTCTGGGCGGCGTTGAAAGCAATGCAGGATCACAAGATGGTCAAGGAATTTTCATGACCCGATATATCTTAACGAAATAATACTAGTACCTTAATCCCCCATATTCGAGGGAACTAGAGCATAAAAAAAGCGGCAAATTGCCGCTTTTTTTTATCTAATTTCTCTAGACCTAAAATAAGTTTAACGAAGTACAAACTTATTTTTTAGGAGCGTTTGAGTTGCTTGAAGAAGATGCTGGAGTAGAACCACTCTTTGCGGGTGTTGCTTGAATAGCAGGAGAAGTTTTTGGACCTTGAACACTGGTTCCACCTACATTTCCACCTTTGTTTGGACCACTTCCATTAGTGCTAATTGCAGTTGAAGAAGTTGAACCAGGACGATTGGTGGGAGTAGCCTTAGATGTGGAAGATGGAGAAGCTACTGTTCCGGATTGAGGAGCACTACCAGAAGTTACATTGTCTTTTTTGGTAGGAACACCCTGAGCGCTAACTGCACCAATGGCAATTATTGCGCTGGCGATTAATAATGTCTTTTTCATATTGTTTTAAGCAAGATACTTCGGATTCATCAAGTTTTATACCAAAAACATAAAAATACCTAGTTCTTGGTACATAAAAAAACGACGAAGACTACAATTCCATAATGAACTAAAGTCTCCGTCGTTTTGAGTTAGTCCCATTATAATATGGCTAACTACAATTCACAAACGATAAATGGGTATTACTTCTTTTCAGAAGGTTTGGTAGTAGCGTTTGGAGCCGCTGGCTTCGATGTATTGGTTTTGGGAGTTGCTACAGGAGCTTTACTTGGGGTTGCTGCAGGAGCTTTCGCTGGTAACGTTTTAGGTTCAGCAACTTCTGATTTAGGAACATTTTTGTTTTTAGCAGGTGCTTGAAGAGTTGATGCTTGGGCTGTAATTCCTACAACTAAAACCAAGGCAATTAATAATAATTTTTTCATAATAGGTTATTATGCAATTTATTACAAAATGTGATAAATCAAAAAAATCTTAGAAAAAAAATCTCTCGAACGATTACTTGATTAAAGTCATCAAACACAAGCGTGGAATTCATTTTTTTTAAAAATCAAAAATACTTGCGTTAGCCCCTCCCCATAGTATCAAAATAATGCCACTAATTATTGCCAAAATCTTTGTGCTCGAATAATAAAAATCTCCATCACAAAAAGCAGCACAGGTTACACCAATCAACAACAATAACAAAGCAATAGGCCCCAAAACTTTTATAGGCACCAATAATGATACAACTCCCACGCTAAGTCCGAGAATAAAAAAAACAATCGCCCAAAATTCAGGATCTGAAGTATCAACATAGGTGGTTACGTTAACAGGTTTTATTGCATTTACATTTTTCGATTTAACTCTTGAATAATAATTTTCATTCCATAATCCAACGTTGCTTACATTGTTAATCAAACTTGAATTACTTTGTTGATTTAATTCTCCGTTCAATTTCTGAGCATTTGCAGCCTCAACATCAACTAATATTGTTTCTATAATCCCGCCCTTTTGATTATAAACTTGAGATCGATTTTCTACTGGATTATTCAATCGTGGCGGAACAACTGTCTTCCTTTTACTACTGCATACTATTCGAGTATTCTTGTTTTTACCTTTAAATGTTAAATAATCGGCTGAGGGCTGAATATTTAAACCAGAAAAATGATACCTGCGATTTACAGTACAGCCTGAATTAATAACAAATAGAAAAGATAAAATTACAATAAAATAGATTTGCGAAAAACG
>JBJOFM010000085.1:0-19123 GCA_046048755.1 Bacteroidota bacterium
TTCTTGAACATCGAATCATGACCCAAACCATCGAACGCAACCAAAAACGGATGGAGCAAAACAACTTTGGTATCCGTAAACGATTGCTGGAGTATGACGATGTGATGAATAAACAACGTACTTCCATCTACCGCATGCGTACCAATGCCTTGTATGGAGAGCGTTTAAGTATCGATTTGAACAACATGTTGTACAATTGGTGCTCGGAAGTCGTTGGTTCATTCAAAGACAGTAATGACTATTTGGAGCTGGAAATGGAAGTTATTCGAACCTTGGCCCAGGATCTTCCATTTGATTCAGAATCATTCCAAAAAAACAAAGCCGAAGATTTAACGGAGCAGTTGTTCTTGCACTTATCGGAGCGATACAGCAACAAGCAAGAGACCATGCAGCAACAGGCTTATCCAGTTTTCCAACATATCCGACAAGAACAAGGAGATAGAATTGAAAATGTGATAGTTCCATTTACCGATGGTGTTCACCAATATCAATTTACTGTGAGCATGCAAAAAGCCTTGGATAGCCAGTGTAAGAGCATGGTTCAAGAATTGGAGAAGTCAACTACGCTTGAGGTAATAGACGATGAATGGAAAGAGCATTTAAGAGAATTAGATGATTTAAAACAAAGTACTTCCAACGCGCAATACGAACAAAAGGATCCGTTGTTGATTTATAAAATTGAGAGTTTCGAATTGTTTGGAAAAATGCTGCAACGCATCAATCAAAAAGTACTTGGTCACTTATTCCGCTTACAGATTCAGCAGGATAATGGTGTGCAGGAAGCTAAACCTCAGTTGAAAAAGAACAATCCGAAGATTCAAACTTCACGCGAAGAGATTGCCCCCGGCATCTCGGAAGTTCATGGAGACTCCCCAGAATCAGCTCCCAGACCAACGCAAAATCCAATCATCAACGATTTGAAAATTGGAAGAAACGATCCCTGCCCTTGTGGAAGCGGTAAAAAGTTTAAAGCCTGTCACGGAAAAGACTAATTTCTGGATATTGAGCAGAGGAAACTGATGGGATAAATTCATGTAGATAGTCTCCTCCATCAATAAATTATTGCTTAGGTAAACCAGACGAAGTTATTATCGTGAACCAAGAACAGAAACCTAACGAAGCTCTCCCAAAAATCAGCTCCGTAGAAAAAGAGCCGGATTATTACTGGGAAAACGGATTTCTGGTCTTCACAGCTACATTCTTAAGACAACGTGGTTGGTGCTGTGGAAATGGATGCAGACATTGTCCGTACTCCCCAAAACACAGCAAGGGAAATAAAATATTGCCATCCAATGAATCAAGCCTCTAAACACCTAGAAGCTTGTATAGATTGATACGTTTATTTTCTTGCTATTTTACAGGATCAGAGAAACAACAATTTCATTTTCGTTGTACCTGTTAACAACTTATTAGAAAGTTCATGGATGAAGGCACGTCAATACCCGTGTATCGAAGTAATTTTGTATCCGTGAATTTACGCATCCAATCTGCTCTAATTTCTGTTTATTACAAAGACGGCTTAGAAGAAATTGCCAAGGCTTTACATCAAAATCAAGTAACTATTTATTCAACTGGGGGCACCCGTGCTTTTATCGAAAATTTAGGAATACCGTGTGTAGCCGTGGAAGATATTACCGGTTATCCGAGTATCTTAGGTGGAAGAGTGAAAACCCTGCATCCCAAAGTTTTTGGTGGAATTTTAGCCAGACGCGAGTTGCAGCAGGATATGCAAGAAATTCAACAATTCGAGATTCCATTGTTTGATTTGGTTATGGTTGATTTGTATCCCTTCGATGAAACGGTAGCCAATGGCGGAACAGATGAAGAAATCATCGAAAAAATAGATATCGGGGGTGTTTCATTAATACGAGCAGCCGCTAAAAACCACGCGTATACCACAATTATTTCTCACCAAAATCAATATACCCCGTTCCTATCGGTTTACAACCAAGGAAATGGTGCGCTCTCTTTGGTTGATCGAAAAGAATTTGCAGCAAAAGCATTCAATGTAACAGCCAATTACGATGCATCCATCGGAGATTGGTTTGCGGGTAATAAGATTTATTCCTTGCGATATGGCGAAAATCCTCACCAATCCGGACAATTTAAGGGGAATTTGGAACGAATATTCCAAAAACATCAGGGAAAAGAGTTATCCTATAACAACTTATTAGATGTGGATGCAGCCCTGAATTTGCTGAACGAATTTGATGCTTCCAAAGCATGCACTTTTGTAATTATCAAACACAATAATGCCTGTGGAGTTGCCACTAGATCAACGAGCTTAACCGCTTGGAATGATGCATTATCTTGTGATCCTGTAAGTGCATTTGGAGGTATTATTGCAACCAATCAACCAATAATGGGCGATGTTGCTGCCGAAATTAATAACCTATTCTTTGAAGTTTTATTAGCTCCCGGTTATGACGATGCTGCCTTAGAATTACTAAAAAGCAAGCCCAATCGAATTATCATTGAGGTAACCAATAATCCCCTATCGCAAGAAAAACAAGTTCGTTCGATTTTAAACGGTGTATTAATCCAAGACAAGGATAGTAGCACTGAAACCCGTTCCCAAATGCAATGCGTTACCAAAACGGAACCCACGGAACAACAATTATCGGATTTAGAATTTGCCGTTAAAATTGTTAAACTCACTAAAAGTAACACCATCGTATTGGCTAAAAACAATCAGTTGTTGGCATCCGGTACAGGTCAAACTTCACGCGTAGACGCCCTACAACAAGCCATAGAAAAAGCCAATCGCTTTGGGTTTGATTTAGAAGGCGCCGTTATGGCTTCCGATGCTTTTTTCCCATTTCCAGATTGCGTAGAAATCGCCGATAAATCAGGAATTAAAGCCGTAGTGCAGCCGGGTGGAAGCATTAAAGATCAAGCTTCCATCGATTATTGTAATAATAACGATATGGCTATGGTATTTACGGGAATTCGCCATTTCCGTCATTAACAATCAGTTGCAAAAAATCCTTAGTCGTATTATAAGTTTTCTTTAGTTTGGCACGGAAATAGATATTAGGGAATAGTCCATGTATTCTATTATCAAATCAATATTATTTATCTTTTCTCCTGAGGCGGCTCATGAAATTGCCATGAGAAGCTCTCAAATATTGTTAAACCTTCCGATAATTGGAAAATGGATTGAAAAAAGCATCCAACCACCCAAAACAAAACCAGTGATTGTATCGGGAATTACATTTCCTAACCCAATTGGATTAGCAGCTGGTTTCGATAAAGATGCAAAATGGCTGGATTTATTAAAGCGTTTGGGTTTTGGTTACGTAGAGGTTGGGACAGTTACCCCCAAACCTCAAGCCGGAAATCCTAGACCTCGCTTATTCCGTTTGCCAGAAGACAATGCCCTTATCAACCGAATGGGTTTCAATAACGAAGGCGTTGATGCCATGGTGGAACGGCTAAAAAAAAGACCTAAAGGTTTGATAGTTGGTGGTAATATTGGAAAAAATAAAATCACACCCAACGAAGAAGCAATAAACGATTATATCTATTGTTTTGAAGCCATTTATGACTACGTAGACTATATCGTGGTTAATATCTCAAGCCCAAATACGCCCGGACTTAGAGAGCTGCAAGAAGAAAAATTTATTACGGAGTTATTTGCCGAGTTGCAAGAACGAAGACTACAAAAAAGCAAATGGAAACCCATTTATTTAAAAATATCTCCGGATTTCCAACAATCGGCAGTAAAAGAACTTATTCAGATAATCAAAAAAGCTAATGTAGATGGAGTAATTGCTACCAATACTACAATCAGTAGAGACAATCTACTCACCGATACCAAAACCATTGAGAAAATTGGACCCGGTGGACTCAGCGGTTCTCCGTTATTAGACCAAAGCAATACCATACTTTCGTTTTTAGGTATGGAATTGGGTGGTGACATCCCCTTGATTGGTGTTGGGGGCGTTTTCACAAAAGAGGATTACGAAGAAAAAATTAGTAGAGGTGCTTCTTTGGTGCAGATTTACACAGGCTTTATCTATGTTGGGCCTAGAATCGTTAGAAAATTGCTTTCTTAAATCCAACATTAATCCAAGTTACTCTGTTTGCTAAATTAACTTGATATCGTAAAACACCAACATTACGTTCATCACCTACTGAACGGGTTTCAATCGAAACTCAATGGCATTTACCCAATAGCCTTTGTCGTTAATCCACCACAACTGATACGATAAAACGTATTTCATCTTTTTATACATCACGATGTATTCGTACTTCCTAATTCCAGAACCCTCACTATCCTCAGTTATCTTCATCGGTCTATTACCAATTTCAGAACGTTTTAATACAATTTTATTCTTCAATAAATACTTTCGAGTTTTCTGAAAACTCTTTGAAAATTGATATTGATATCCCATCCAAGCTCCATCAATTATTTGCTGGCTCGCTGCAGTATCGTGCAACTTCCACTGCTGCGTAAATAACGATTTTGGCAAATACGCTTGAACTGGCATACCTTTTTTCTTCAATAAGGCTGTAAGCAAACTGTCTAAAGCCTCTTCGTGCGAACTAAAACTAAAAGACAACGTGCGAAATGTTGGAAGACTGATAGAAAAGGTATCTTGCTCCGCAGTATCCCTAGTCATTTCCCCGTCGGATCCTTTCTTCAATTTTAATGTATTAACTGCCGATGAGTCTAAGGATTGAGCGGTTGTTATTCCGATGCCAGCAAACCAATGTATTATGATAAATGTACTCGTTAAACGAAAAAACAACCCTAAACACCGCAATTGCTTGGGAAAATAAATCCATATACCCCGAACTTTGTATTTTAAATACCCTTGGTTCAATTCCGCCACCCGTTGCATACCTCAAAATTAAGCGAACTCCATGAATTCAAACACACCCAATCAGCTTCTTTTTAGTCAAAGCCCATACTTAAAACAACATGCTTATAATCCAGTTGACTGGAAAGAGTGGAATAGCTCCGCTTGGGAATTGGCGAAATCAGAAAATAAATTAGTGATCGTTAGTATCGGCTACAGCACTTGCCATTGGTGCCATGTAATGGCCCATGAGTGTTTTGAAGATTTCGAAACCGCCGAGTTAATGAACCACAATTTCATCAATATCAAAGTAGATCGAGAAGAACGACCCGATATTGATTCCATATACATGGATGCCTGTCAGATTATGACCGGAAGAGGCGGATGGCCATTAAACGTAATTTGCCTGCCGAACCAACAGCCCATTTATGCGGGCACCTATTTCCCCAAATCTTCATGGATACAAGTACTGGAACAAATCGCTGCTGTTTGGAAAGAAACTCCCGAAAAAGCATACGAGTATGGAACCCGAATATTGGAGCATCTTAACAAACTAAACCAATCGAAATCAAAAAATCCTAACACTGACGATACCTCTTCTATACAAGAGGATACCTCTTATGGAAACATGGAAATACAGACCGATCGGCTGAATTCAAACCAGGCCCAAAACATTCAAGTTTGGAAACGAAAAGAGTTCACATTTAATGCATTAGCAAGTCTATTACAAACGCTGGATTATACGGAAGGAGGTGTAGATCGAACCCCTAAATTCCCATTGCCAGGATTGTTTGAATTTATACTGGATACAGTAAGTATTGCGGAAAACCCATCGGCTAAGGACATTTTGCACCTTACCTTGATCAAATTACGTAATGGGGGTATTTACGATGCAGTACGAGGCGGATTTTGTAGATACAGTACCGATGCCCATTGGTTTGCTCCGCATTTCGAAAAAATGCTTTATGATAACGGTCAATTATTAGGCCTGTACGCAAAGAGTTTTGGATATTCCGATGCTCCACTTTACCGAGATACAACCCAACATATTATTGAATTCACCAACCGTGAACTGCGAATTCCCACACCCAATGGATTTCTAATTGGCTCAGCCCTAGACGCCGATTCCGAAGGCGTTGAGGGTAAATTTTATACCTTTACTTATCAAGAGTTAGCAGAAACACTAACAATAGCGGAACTCAATTTAGCCAAAGTACTTTATGGAATAACGGAAAATGGCAATTGGGAACATAATCTCAATATCATTCATCAACGAATTGCACCCTTACAAGTACTAGAAGCTTTATCGATGGATGCCTCAACCTATCAGCAATTGTTGCAATCTTTACTGCAAAAACTTTTTCTAATTCAAGAAAATAGGATTCGACCCGGATTTGATTACAAAATCATCGTTGCTTGGAATGCACTGTACCTAAAAGGACTAATTTTATCGGCCATTCATCTCAAGGAGGAAAATTATGCAAACGACGCCATACTACTAGGTGAAACACTGTGGACTACCTTCTGGAATACCGAAATGAATCGACTGTCGAGATCTGCCGCAGGAAGCGATATTCATCAAGAAAATTTCGATGGGTCCTGCACTCCTACCCTATCTTCAATTCCAGGATTTTTAGAAGATTATGCATTTTTGGCCGATGCCTATTTATCCATGTATGAAATTACAGGAAATAGGCTATGGATTGATCGATGTACGATTTTATGCGAAATAGCCTTAATTGAATTCTCTGAAAACGACCAGCTACCTACGTTCAACCCCAAATCTGGCGAAACACTGATAATTAATAAGGTGGATAGCACGGACGATGTTATTCCTTCCGCCGTTTCTGTATTCGCTTACTGTTTACAACAACTCCATTTATTGGGAATACAAGAAAATAAATTTGGGAAACTGGCCGAATCCTGGACACAACAAATGTCAACACCCATGAAAGAACAAGCCGGATGGCATTTTCAATGGTTACGAGTGGCTCAAAATATTGCTTGGGGTGGTTTAATTTTCAAGTATACCCACACTACATCCTTAACATTATCCCAACGATTAGACATTGTACGTAAAGCACATCAAGGCCAACCCAGTTGGACGCTTGTTTCATGGACCAATAAATCTGCAGAGCCCCCCGAAAATATTATCGAAGTCTGTACGGCAAACCAGTGCCTTCCCGCAGTAGAATCGATGGAAATGGCGGTGGAAATCGCACGCGATTATCTAGAATTATAAAAGGGAAGATGCAAAAATCAACACCCTATTTTGCTCGATGATAGTCGTAAATAGTTTAGACAACCTTTCAACTCGGTACCTTTTTTAGATCAGGTACAGTCTAATAACCTTTTACGATCCGCATCGTTTGTTTACGGTTCATTGTATCAAGTACCGTGATCAGATACACACCCGCTGCTTTTGAACCTAAATCGATACTTGCCAAATTTTCATGGTTAGAATTTAGATCAAATACGTTTAGAGTTTCCTGAACTTTTCCTTGAATATCCGTTACCACAATTTGTTTAATGGCTTGATTGCATTTGATCCAAACCCTATCCGAAGTGGGATTTGGATACGCAGACAATTCCAATTTTTGTACGGCGGCAATATTGGCATTTACATCCCATACCGGCTGAATGGCTGCGGTTACGATGGGTGCAGGAATATTCATTTCCGCACGTTTCGAAATCGAATTTAATCTATCGTCCGTAACAATTACAACAACTTCTAAATCCGCCGGTTTGTAACGCAGGAAAGCATCTCCAGAATCAGCAAAATCTACCGATTTGGGAAAGGTCACTTTAATTGCCGAATCGGGTAAGGTAAAGTCGATAGGCCCCGAAAAATTCACTCCTGGAGTCGAAATTTGCGATGTCCCCAACGGCTTACCCATGATTCCATTACCCTCTGAGCTCCAGTCAAAAGCTACATCGTTATAGGGATAACCTACCATTTTTGTACCCTTTCCAAAGAAATACGAACCGGGTTTCTGCGTCTCTTCTAAACTCATACGCTGTAACCATCCGCTGGTATTCCCACGTTGGTTTTTTTCGCGGAGAAAAACGGTAACTCTAACTGTAGACGGATCGAAATAATCGAGTGCCGATATCTTATAAGTTCCTGTTACCTTTTTTGATTGAGCATCATATTTTAGATTTTCAATTTGCGGAACTAAAAAGGTATTATAGATCTTCCAATTAGCAATTTTTTGTTGCAATGAATCTATGCCGAATATGGAATTCGCTGGATTTTCTTCAAAATATCCTCGGTTGAACGACATCGCCGGGAAAACACCTTCGGCAATACCACCATTAATTTTATTTAACAAATCTGCAGCCTCAGTAGCCATTGGATCCAAGACATGGTGCATTAAGATTATTGAATTTTGCAACAAGGGATTAGACTTCTTTAAATTCTGCAATTGAACATCCAACAATGCAGAATTATGATCCCAATTACCCGTAAACACTTCTAGGCAGGGATAACCGGTCACTTGGATAAATTGATCTTGAATAATAATTGAACCCAAATACAAACTATCGTTGGTTTTATCGGATTCGCCTGCCACTGAATTTTCTAACCAAAGGGTAACATTATGCGATGCATTTTTATTCAACCCGGTTGAAGACAATGTTATGGTTCCACGATATACACCATATATGTCGGGCGTTGAAAAAGTGTCTAACGAATAGGTTTCAATGGATTTATTTCCCAATTTTACCTTAACTGACAAGGTATTGGGTTTTGCTAAACCGCGTGCGGCAAAAGCGAAAGGAATCGTTATTTCTGCATCCTCTTTCACATAACCCGAATTGGGATTTAAATTGGCCGCTATCAATATACCATCATTAAACTGTGGATACTGACTTTTGGGATACAGCGTAAAATAACGATTATCACCAACACCTGTATGCATAGGAGCGGGCATATAATTGATTTGAACGTTATCGGCATTTTCATCGGTAATGGTGGTACCATCAAATGCGCCCCAGTTGGCACCCATGGTTAATGCGGCTCTTTTTTGGTTATTGAAGGGAATTCCCGTTAAGTTTCCATGATTCATTTGAACAAAATGAACGGCTCCAGAATTTTCTTCAATGACTAAAGCTACGGTTGCATACGAAGAATAACCTGTTATGCTATCGGACGGAACAGAGAATGAATGAAACTTTATCCAAAACTGTCGATTGGGCGATGCCCCATACGTTTTAGTAAAAATCTGATCGTTACTCCCTTTTGCTATGAGACCATAAAATCCCAAGGATAGTTCAGCCAATTGTGGGTCTGGCAAATTGGTTGTTTGAAACAAGTGTGTAACGGAAGGTAACGGATTGGTGGAAAAGGTAATTGAACCATTGGAGATACCTTTGAAAACTGAGTACGAATTACCATTCACTTTCCAAGAAAAAGGCATGGTATCGTTGGTAGTATACCCAATATTTAAGGAATCCCAACGAAGTAATTTCCAACCCGTTTCAAAACTAGAGTTATCCAACTCTTGATTTAAACCTCTTGGATTTTTCTTTGGCGAAATATTACATTGTGAATTAATAAAACTTTGCGCGCTCGCCGTTGTGCTCCAAACCGCTATTAATACCAATAAAAACGGTATTCCCCTTCTCGTCATATACCTACTTAAAAAATTATAATGCTTTAACTTCGTTAACTAATTTTGTGATACTCGCTTTGGCATCGCCAAACAACATTCCACATTTGGGATCGTAAAACAAATCATTGTCTACCCCGGCATACCCAGCTTTCATACTGCGTTTTAACACCACAATTTGTTTGGATTGGTCCACTTCCAAAATAGGCATCCCATAAATTGGACTATTTGGATCGGTTTTGGCAGCAGGGTTAACAACGTCGTTTGCACCTACCACTAACACAACATCGGTTGTGGCAAATTCGGAATTTATATGTTCCATTTCTACCAATTTATCGTAGGCAACATTACTTTCTGCCAACAAAACATTCATGTGTCCAGGCATTCTACCTGCCACTGGGTGAATTGCATATTTCACGTCCACACCTTCCTCTTCCAATAAATTTTCCAATTCGTGGCAAACGTGTTGAGCCTGAGCAACCGCCAATCCGTAACCCGGAACGATAATTACTTTGGAAGCATATTTCATCATAATGGCAACATCGGTAGCTTGAACTTCACGAACACTGCCACCTTTGGAATTGGATGCTCCGGATCCAGAACTACCACCTGCCATTCCGATAAGTACATTCACCAAAGAACGATTCATTGCCTTACACATAACAACGGTTAGGATAGTACCTGCACTACCCACCAAAACACCGCCCATCAACATTACTTTGTTGTGATATAAAAATCCACCGGTAGCCGCTGCTACACCTGTAAATGAGTTCAACAATGAAATAACTACCGGCATATCGGCACCACCAATAGGGAAAACAAAAATTAACCCGTAAATCACGGCCAATCCTATGATTCCATACAAGTAGGTCATACTAAAATCACCCGAATTCACAGCTCCGTAATGCACTACAGCTAAAGCAACTATAGCAGCTAAAACTACCGCGTTAATAATTTGCTGCTGAGGCATCCGGTAATCGCCTAATTTACCATTTAACTTACCCCAAGCAATGGCCGAACCAGCGAAGGAAATTGTTCCTATGATAAGTCCAGAAACAATGGCTAAATAGACCCCCGCGGGCATAGAAAATTCGGTTATCATGCCTTCCGCACTCATGCTACTCGCTTCAGCGGTTTTGTGGTGAAATTCGATAATAGCTATTAGTGCGGCACTTAAACCACCCATACCGTTGAACAAACTCACCATTTCGGGCATGGCTGTCATTTCTACCTTCTTTGCCATCACCGTTCCAAGTACCGTAGCCAAGAAAATTGCAGCAACGATGTAAGGGAAATTATTGATGATATGAAATCCCTGTGCATTTAAAAATAACGCAGCAAAAACTGCTACCGCCATACCAAAGGCCGCAACCAAATTCCCTTTTCGTGCGGAATCTGGCTGACCCATCATTTTCAATCCAACCACAAAACTTACTGATCCAATTAGATAAGCAATATCTTGGTATGCATAACTTGGGATCATTGTGCACCTCCCTTCGGTTTCTTTTTAAACATTTCCAACATTCTATCGGTCACAACAAATCCGCCAATAACATTTAATGTACCTACGAATACAGCCAATGTACCCAAGGTTAAACTTAAATAATCGGTAGGTTCGATATAGCCCATTACGATAATAGCACCAATTAAAACAACGCCATGTATAGCGTTAGCTCCAGACATTAATGGCGTATGCAATACCGAGGGTACGTGGGATATCAATTCAACCCCTACAAAAATCATTAATATCACCAGATAAATTAAACTGATGATACTTTGGTATTCGAAAAAATCAATGATTTGTCCGATTACAGCAAATGGATTATCTGACATAAATTTTATAGCAATTTTAGTTTAGTATTTAGGCTTTATGATGAATTTCACCGGAAGAACAGATCAAACTTCCTTGAACGATTTCGTCATTTCTATCCAAAATCAAATCTCCTTTGGGAGCAATTAGTTTCATCAATTCCCAAATATTTCTAGCGAACAACTCGCTTGCGTTTGCACTTAATTCTGAGGGCATATTAACAGCCCCTATAATTTTAACACCTTGAAAATCAGCAATTTTACCCATTTCCGTTTTCGTACAATTCCCACCTTGCTCTGCCGCCATATCCACTAAAACCGAACCTGGTTTCATCAAAGAAATTTGCTCATCGTCTATTAAAATTGGAGCCTTTCTTCCCGGCACCAAGGCTGTGGTGATCACTAAATCTGCTTGGGCTAAACTCTTGTTTACTGCCTCACGCTGAGCCTGTCTGTACTCCTCACTAGCCTCTTTTGCATACCCTCCTTCTGAACCTACTTCTACCCCTTTAACTTCAATGAATTTACCCCCCAAACTTTGAACTTGCTCTTTCGTTTCGGGCCTAACGTCTGTTGCTTCCACCACCGCGCCTAATCGTTTTGCGGTAGCAATGGCTTGTAAGCCTGCAACACCAACCCCAAATATCAACACCTTCGCCGGAGTAACGGTTCCCGCTGCGGTCATTAACATGGGGAATATTTTGTTCATTTGATACGCTCCCTCAATTACAGCACGATAGCCCGCGAGGTTTGCTTGCGAACTTAAAACATCCATGCTCTGAGCTCTGGAAATACGGGGAATCGCATCCAAACTAAACACGGATGCTCCCACGGAATTCAATGACTCTACCAACTCGGTATTACTTCGATGGTACATCATAGAAATCCATAATTGTCCCGATTTCAACGATTTTACAACATCTACAGTTGGAGGATTTATCTGAACCAACGCTTCTGCGGAAGCAAAACACTCCATTTTTGTTTGAACCGTAGCTCCAGCAGATGTATAATCTTCGTCGGAATAATGCGAGGCCGCTCCAGCACCCGATTCAACCATGCAGGTTAAACCCATGCCTACCAAACTTTTTACCACCGTTGGGGTAACCGAAACCCGGTTCTCACCGTCTCTCGATTCTTTTAAAATTGCAATTTTCACCGTTGTAATGGGATAGTCGGTTCGAAGATACGAAATTGTATCCACTCCTACACCTGACCTTGGTCAACCCATTGTTATTCTTCTATTAGAAGTTTTATTTCTTAATAAATGCCCCACCAATAGGCAAAAGCAAACCATTGTCTAACAACACGTTACCCACCCAATACGTACCCGCTGAAATCTCGGCAATTCCCACGGAGACAATTCCATTTTCCGCAATTGAACAAGGCAAAATGATTTCTTTTCCATCCAATGACGTTAACAGCACCGAAGCGGATGAAACCGAATTGAATACCACACCCGAAGGCAATTGAAAATTCAAAAAAGTTTGCGCAGGAACTGGATACAACAATACGCCTTGTTTAACTTTAACCTCCTTATTCCCAGCACCATAATATACAAAAATCACATCTTGACCCGTGGTATCATCATTCCCGGTGGGGGTATTAACCCGCAAATTTACCGAATACAATCCCGCTCCAGAAAACACCACTCGAGCAATTCTAGAAGTAGCCGATGAACCAGAAACAAACGAATGAAACCCAGAAGGTGTAATGGTCCAGGTTCTGCTGGTAACCAATGCTTGTGTATTATCAACCAACAAAAATGTGTCCAATCCTACCAATCCAGAATCTTTATCCAATGCATAAATAGCTCTTGGAGCCAAGGGATTACTATTGGTTTTGTATGCATCTCTGTATCTAACCTGATTGGGAGTAAATGTCCCATTGGGTAATTCGTTCCCAGAAATTTCTAGTACTGGAATTCTCTCTGTACCAACCAACCATTTGTATGAAATTGTTTTGCGAGGAATAGCAAATTTACCGAACTGAGAATTTATAGTATCGATTTGATCAACTATCGTTTTTACCCGTAAAGCATCTGTATATTCTTTGTATGGAGTTTTGATAGTACCATAGCCATCTACTAAGTTTATTCGTTTTCCTGTAGAAATTACCGAAAAAATCCCTCCTGGAATGGTTAAATTAAATTTAAAGGTAGAGGTATCCTTATCGTTATAATTTAATGGAAATTGATAAATCTCATCGTCATCGGAGTAGTTGGCTGCTAAAGGGAATCCACTGGCAGAATAGCCAATCCCTTCTGCTTTAAACACCTTGGTGTTGTTGGTATAAAAAGAGTAAACATTGGTAAGAGTTATAACCCCTAACGAAATTGTATCGGCAGTTTTCTGTCCAATTTGATTGAAAAAATAAAACGCATATGGGGTCTTTGAAGACGATAAATATTCATACAATCCTTGCCCTGTAGAAGTCAATTTACTAAAATCCCAACTCTGCGCACTTCCACCTGTCTGCCACCCCGTAGGCAACGATGTGGGGGATGCATTGGAATAACGCAAAGTATCTCCCGATTTTGGCATCGAAGTATTAGAAATGGAAGGCTGTGCTATCAATTGAATACCAAGTAGAAAACTACAAATTGAAAGCCTAACTTTCTTGAATAAAGTACTATTCATATACTAACAAATATAACATTCAAATACAATTGAATTGCAAGTGCAGGAAAAAAATGCGATTTTTGCAGGAATATGGAATTTCGTTGGCTTCAAAAAACACTACCAAACAACGAAGAGGTAGAGAAGCTAACTCAAGCGCTCCAATCCTACACCCAACAAAATAGTGGTGTCAACGGGAAAATCCCTACCCTATCGGAGCAACTAATTAAAAATCCGAAAATACTGTCTATACTTTTACAACGAGATATTAATACTGTTGAAAAGGCAAAACAGTTTTTTAAACCGTCTTTAGAGGATTTGCACGACCCCTTTTTGATGCATACTATGGATTTAGCAATATCGCGAATTTCACAGGCAATCAAAAAGAAAGAAGGAATTTTGGTTTATGGCGATTATGATGTAGATGGCACTACGGCCGTTAGTATTGTCTACAACTATTTCAAATCCTTTAATCCCAATATGGATTACTATATTCCGGATCGATACAAAGAAGGATATGGTATTTCCAAAATCGGCTTGGAATACGCCGCAGAAAATAACTATAAGTTGGTTATAGCCTTGGATTGTGGAATTCGTTCCAATGCATTAATCGATTACGCCAACGAACTCGGTTTGAATGTTATAATTTGCGACCATCACTTGCCGGGTGATGAACTCCCAAAGGCAACAGCCATCCTAAATCCCAAAAAGAAAGAATGTACCTACCCATACAAAGAACTTTCTGGTGCAGGTATCGGATTTAAATTAATTCAAGCCTATAACGAGAAACAAGGTTTAAAAACCGACCAGATATACGACTACCTTGACCTAGTTGCCGTATCAATTGCATCGGATTTAGTAGATATCCGGGGGGAAAATCGCGTGTTAGCCTACTACGGATTAAAAAAACTTAACGAACACCCCAACATCGGACTGCAGGCATTGTTAACGGAATACCCCAAAAAACCGGAATACAATATGTCCGATATTGTCTTTGGAATCGGGCCCAGAATTAATGCTGCAGGTAGAATTTCTGATGCTAAAGCCGCGGTTAAAGTGCTTATTGAACGCGATTTTAATACCGCTTTAAAGCTATCCAAAGAATTAAATGCTCGAAATCTTGAACGCAAAGAACTTGATACTGATATTACTCGGGATGCAATTTCCATGATCGATTCAAGTCCGGCCATGCAAGCAAAATTTAGTACGGTGCTTAGAGGGACCGATTGGCATAAAGGAGTAATTGGTATTGTTGCTAGCCGTTTGGTGGAACAATTCCATAAACCTACCATCGTTTTTTCGTTGAATGATGGACTATTAACTGGATCAGCCCGAAGTATAAAAGGATTTGATATACACGAAGCCATAGGCCAATGCAATGGATTGGTAGAGCAATTTGGCGGACATAAATACGCCGCGGGTTTAACCATCAAAGAATCAAATTTTGATGCATTTTCGGAACAATTTGAATCGGTGGTTAGAGCATCATTAAAAGAAGAAGATTTAGTTCCAGAAGTTGAATACGATCTTGAACTAAACATCGGAGATATCACCAACGAATTTGTTCAATTGGTAAAGCGATTATCCCCCTTCGGCCCAGGAAATAGCGTTCCTGTTTTCCGCAGTAACCAGTTGCAAGCTTCCAACAGCAGCAGAATTTTAAAAGATAAACACCTTAAAATTCAGGTTGTCTCCCCCAAAGGAAGTATTGATAGTATTGGATTTGGATTAGCCGAACATATAATGTCGGTTTCCGATGGAAAAACATTCAGTGCCTGCTACAATCTTGAAGAAAATACCTACAACGGTAGAACTTCATTGCAACTTCGATTGCAAGATATTAAAAACATAAACCCCTAACTATTTAGGTAAATTTTTCACCGTAACTACAGTTGTTGCGGGTTTTAAAATCCCAGATTTTTTAATAAAAATTTGCGAATCCGTTGTAGAAATCTTCATGAAAAACCAACTCCACATCAGGTTTCAATTCCCTTATTTTTTAATTTTCTTGAATAAATAAACCTGATGATCTCCCGCATTGGGCGTAGAAATCGATGAGGATTTTACCAATTGGTATCGATGATCTTGTTGTAATCTATCCAAAGAAATCAGACCTTCTCTAACTCCGTAAAAACTATCCCAAATAATCCATGAGTTCTCAGGAATCCAATCAACGGATGGATCCTGACCAATCGACCACAACAACAATGTTCTGTCTTCTTGTGGCCATGTTTCTATGTCCCTAACAAAATCCTTCGGTCGGTTTTTTAGGCCTCTATGAAATTGAACATTCGCGCCCCATGGATCTAAATTCAGTCGCGCATTAATTTCAGGGATTTGATGGATTATTAGATTATATCCGTTGCTTGGAACCGACTTAACATGGGCAACGGTTTGTGAATCAATACCACCGGAATTTCCAGACCATTGAGAAGTTTCGTCTTGTTCATTTACCGCTGATAGAAACTCTTTTGAAAAATAATTATTTTCATTTAATTGCTGCTGCAAAACACTGTCCGAATTTCTACAATACAAAACGGATTCCATGGCATGGGCTGCATAAGGATCGGCCGCTACGGAAGGCTTACCCAGTGCAGGATCTTGCATGTGCCAAGGATATGGCATTCCGGCACCCGGGAAAGCAAGTAAAAACAGGCCCAATATTACAACTACTTTGGTAAATTGGTTCAACCATACAACACCCAATCTAAATATAGTATCTAATCCATGCTGCGCTTGCAAAGCAAGAACGGGTGATATAATAAAAAACACACGATGTAACCCGTGGGATCCAAAATTCCCTGAATACCAAGAATAAGAATGGGCCAAGAAAAACATCAAGAACATCGGCCACCATAGCCACAATGAAAATTGAAGTAACTGTGAAGGTGTTTTTTTCTGAATTCGTTTAACAATATACCCAATGGTCAAAAACAAGGATATCACCATTAACACACTCACAATCCAGCCACTAATATTGGATTGCAAACCCACGAAATGAAAAAAATCATGCTGACCTGAAGCCATCGGATTGTTGTGAGCATTAAAATACGGATTGCTAGTATAAATCCAAGCCCAATCTCCTGATATCCAAGCTCCAAGTACAGCCATCAGGAATAAACCGATGAAGGCGAATGGCAGTATCTTCCATTTTCCCCGCACCGATAAAAAAACCAAAACCACAAACAATAGCAAATATCCTTCGGTTCTCGCCATGGGAAAAAAAGATGCAACAATTGTTGCGGCGATATATTTATTGCTTGCAAATAAATACAACACAATGGAGAGAAGCATGGCATTGGTTGGCTCGGTTAAAAAGGAATGGGTATTGGACAAAACAACGGGTTGCCAACAAAACAACAACAATGCAAGCCATGGATTTTTAAACCCAATTCGTCTAGCAGTTAGATAAACCATCCATGCCGTAACCAAAACGGACACATAATTTAATGCATAAACTCCCGAAAATCCTAACAACGAAAATGGGGCCGCGATTATAGTAAAAAAGGGTTTACCCCATTGATCAATTAATAACTCTGGATGCTTCAATCCCCATCGAGCATATAAAAAGTGATTCCAGCTGTCTTGTCCACCTGCTGGCGATTCTGCATAATGACCTATTACCAAAAACAAACTTAAACTGGCTAGTAGCACAGAAATAGCGGCAGTGCTATTTTTCTGATGGGTTAGTTTGTTAAAAAACATGAAACCTAAACGTTATTATCTTAAAATCAATGAAAACTCTCAGAATGGTCCGAAATTAAAACAAATCGGGCGACAGACAAAACGCCAGCCGCCCGAATATACATTTCGATTAAAAGAATTTCTTAATACGTAGAGTGCACTAACATCATATCATGAATGCGTTTTTCGGCGTGCATAATAGCTGCGGCTTGGTTGTTAACGTTTGCAGCATCTGCCTTCCCGTAAATAGCCAAAATGGTATTATAAATATCTTCCGTTTGAGCCATTGCACTTTCACGAACATATCCATTGTACTCAGAGTACACATTGATCAATCCCCCTGCGTTGATAACAAAATCAGGCGCGTAAATGATACCTTTTGATTTTAACAAATCGCCGTGAATTTTCTCATCTTCTAATTGATTGTTTGCCGCACCAGCAATTACTTGACACTTCAATTGAGGAATAGTAGTATCGTTCAAAATACCACCCAAAGCGCAAGGAGCGTAAATATCCACATCCAATCCGATGATATCGTCATTGCTTACAACGGTTGCTCCAAATTCTTTGGAAGCCGCTTGCAATGCCGAATCATTAATGTCAGCTACATACAATTTAACTCCTTCTTTGTGCAAATATTCCAACAAATGCATTCCCACTTTACCAATACCTTGCACAGCCACTGACTTACCCGCTAATGAATCATTTCCGTAAGCTTTCTTCGCACTTGACTTAATCCCCATGTAAACACCATACGCAGTTACTGGAGATGGATCTCCACCACCACCCATGCTTTCAGGCAATCCCACAACGTGGTCTGTTTCCATGTTCACATATTCCATATCGCGCGTAGTAGTTCCCACATCTTCAGCAGTAATGTATTTACCGTTTAAATTTTCAACGAATCTGCCGAACTTCCGCATTAATGCTTCGCTTTTCATCGTGCGTGGATCGCCAATAATAACCGCTTTAGCACCCCCTAAATTTAATCCAGCTACAGAAGCTTTATAGGTCATTCCACGAGATAAACGCAATGCATCGCGCAATGCATCTTTCTCATGGTTATAGTACCACATTCTCGTTCCACCCAATCCTGGGCCTAATACCGTATTGTGAATCGCAATAATTGCTTTCAATCCGGTTGCATGATCTTGGCAAAATACAACTTGCTCGTGCTGTGTGTTTTCCATTCCCGCGAATAAATCGAACTGGGTTGCGGGTACTGATTGAGTTTGAACCTGAGTCATTTGAAATAGAAGTGCAAAGATAGACAGAATTACAAGAAAAATTCGCGTTTTCACAGTGTCAAACAGACACTTACCCCGATTTTTTAGTTATTTTTTTGTCGGAATTATTAAAAATCAATTGGAATCCCAATTTCTCGGTTTGTATTTAGCTGCTTCTGATGCTATGGCCCGAATATGATCCGGAGTAGTACCGCAACAACCGCCCACAATGTTGAGCAATCCGTCGCTACACCAGGAGCCGATAACGGACGACATGTGCTCAGGGGAATCGTCGTATTCGCCAAATTCATTGGGTAAGCCGGCATTAGGATAGCAACTTACCGGAATCCATGCTGCATTTGCAAGTTCTTGTA
>JBJOFM010000086.1:0-3255 GCA_046048755.1 Bacteroidota bacterium
ATTTTTGATGGTACGAAGGCGATGGTTACAGAAGACGAACTTCCTAACCCATTGAGCTATTACGGATGGAGTAAATGGGAGGGGGAGAAAGCGGTGATGGAAAATGCTAATTCGTATTCGATCTTACGTACGGTATTGGTGTATGGTAAGGTGGCCGATATGAGCAGAACAAATATCGTTTTGTGGGCACACGGAGCGCTTAGGGATGGAAAGAAGGCCAATGTTGTTACGGATCAATTTAGGACTCCCACGTTGGCGGAAGATTTAGCCATGGGATGTTTCTTGGCAGCGGAGCAGAAAGCACAAGGTATTTATCACATTGCAGGTAAGGACTACATGAGTGTGATTGAATTGGTGGAGCGCGTGGCGAAGTTTTACGGATTTAGTATGGAAAACATTACCCGCGTTGATAGTTCTACGCTAAATCAACCAGCCAAACGCCCACCCGATACTGGGCTCTCCATCGAAAAAGCTCGAAAGGATTTGGGGTATGAACCACATTCGTTTGAAGAGGGTTTGGCGTTGTTAAATTTATAAATTGATTGGGCGAAAGTTGTGGGTACGATGAATTAGAATGGGTGATTATCGTCATAAAAAATCGACCAACAATTTCTTACATTTGTTGCAGTAACTACTAATATTTAAATCCTATGGAAATTCGTGCACCTTTTAATTTGAATAAATGGATTGAGGAAAACCGACATCTATTAAAACCCCCGGTGGCCAATAAAAATTTGTATCCTGAAGGAACGGATTATATCGTTATGGTGGTAGGTGGACCCAACTCTCGTAAGGATTATCATTACAATCAAACGGAGGAGTTGTTTTATCAGTTAGAGGGTGAGATTACCATTAAAACACAGCAAAACGGGGACCGTGTAGATGTGAAATTAGTTCCTGGAGATATGTTTTTATTACCGCCCAATGTCCCCCATTCACCGGGCAGAACCGCGGGTAGTATCGGGCTTGTAATTGAGCGGGTTCGAGAGGGTAAAGGTTTTACTGATGGTTTGTTATGGTTCTGTGATTCGTGTAACACCAAATTACACGAAGCCTATTTCGAACTGAAAAATATTGAAACCGATTTTATCAGTCATTTCAACGAATTTTATGATTCGGAAGAATTGCGTACGTGTAAGCATTGCGGAGAAGTTTTGCAAAAGCCACAATAAGGCGGTAATTGCTTAACTTTGCAATCCTCTTATGAGTGATGCCATTAAACACGAGTGCGGGGTAGCGTTTATTCGTTTGCGTAAACCGCTGTCGTATTACCGAGAAAAGTACGGAACTCACTGGTACGGACTTACGAAGCTCCAATTTTTAATGACCAAACAGCTTAACCGTGGACAAGACGGTGCTGGTATGGGTGTAGTAAAGCTGGATCCGGCGTATGGCGATCGCTATTTAGCAAGAAAACGCAGTGCGTCCAAGACGGCATTGTCTGATATTTTTGAAGAAATTGCCAAGGCGTACGAAGAAATTCCTGTTGAATTTCGGGACGATGAAGCCTATTTAAAGAAGCATTTTCCCTATGCGGGTGAATTATTGCTAGGTCATTTGCGATATGGTACTTACGGAGGAAATAGCATAGAGAATATACATCCATTTCTGCGTCAAAATAACTGGATGGCAAGAAACCTCATGTTAGCTGGTAATTACAATGTTACCAATACGGAGGAGTTGTTTAACCAGTTGATTGAATTGGGTCAGCAGCCAAAGGAGAAGAGCGATAATGTGTTGATGTTGGAAAAAATCGGACATTTTATCGACGAAGAAAATCAGCGATTGTTCGGAATTTTTAAAGCCCAGGGGTATTCCAATTTAGAAATCACGGCTAAAATCAAGGACGAATTATCTTTGGTGAATATCCTCAAGCGAAGTTTTAAAAGTGTAGATGGGGGATATAATATGATTGGATTGCTGGGTCATGGTGATGCTTTTGTAATGCGTGATCCCAATGGAATCAGACCTTCTCATTACTATATCGACGATGAAGTGGTGGTTGTTGCCAGCGAGCGTGCTGCCATTCAAACAGCGTTCAATTTATATCCTGAGCAAATTCAAGAATTGGGTCCAGGAAATGCATTGATTGTGAAGAAATCCGGGCAGGTAGATGAGGTGAACATTATCGAACCACTAGAAAGAAAAAGTTGCAGTTTTGAACGCATTTATTTCTCTCGGGGAAACGATCAAGATATTTATGCCGAGCGTAAGGAGTTAGGAAGATTGCTTGCCGATCCGGTAATGCAGTTGTTAGGCAATGATTTAGTGAATACGGTATTTAGTTATGTACCGAATACGGCGGCCACCAGTTTTTACGGTTTGATTGATGGTATTCACGAGATACGCAGGCGTTTGCAGGCGGAGGCATTATCGGCTATCGATGTATCAAAAAACCCAGAAAAGGTTGAGGAAATTTTGAGTTGGCGTCCACGCAGGGAGAAGATTTTAGTGAAGGACGTGAAGATGCGGACCTTTATCACCAATGATAATGATAGGGAAGATTTGGTAGGTCATGTATATGATATAACCTACGGGGTTGTAAAGAGTTGGGAGGATACGTTGGTGATCATGGATGATAGTGTGGTTAGAGGTACTACATTGAAAACCAGTATTTTAAAGATATTGGACCGCTTAGAGCCCAAGCGAATTATATTAGTAAGTTCTGCCCCTCAAATTCGTTATCCGGATTGTTATGGTATCGATATGAGTAAGTTGGGTGATTTTGCGGCATTCAGAGCAGCGGTTGCGCTGATTAAGGAAAGGGGAATGGAATCTCTGATGCAGGAAATATACCAACAAGCCAAGCTGGAGTTAGAAAAACCGGCGGAGGAGCAGGAGAATGTGGTTAAGCGCCTGTATGCACCGTTTGCCGATCAGGAGATTTCCGATAAAATTGCGGAAATGGTTAGGCCTAATGGTATGCGAGCGCAGTTTGATATTCTATTCCAGTCGGTAGATAATTTGCATGTTGCTTGTCCGAACGATTCGGGTGATTGGTATTTCACGGGGAATTTCCCAACCCCAGGGGGTACACAAGTAGCAAACAGGGCATTTGTTTACTACATGGAAGGCAGGAAAGAACGAGCGTATTAAAATTATCGGCCTAAATTGATTAGGTATTTATTGGGTAGGTTTTTGATTCCGTGGATTTTATTATTTTTGCGGCCATCCTATGAGCACATTAAACGAGGTAATTGACCAATTGAAAGACCAGTTGGAGAAGAATCTTCAGCACACGGCGAGTGAATTTAA
>JBJOFM010000087.1:0-3134 GCA_046048755.1 Bacteroidota bacterium
GGCATGATGGATGTTCCAACCGGAAGTGCGCAGTATACCGGTGAAAACACTACCGCTTTAAAAGTTGCTAAAGTGTCGTTGCGTAACCACAATCAACCATTCAGAGCCATTGCTTCAACCAATATTTGTTCTGATACTTCTGCAGTAGTGTTGTTAACGGTTTCTGATTCTTGTATCAATTTCAAGAGCGTTAAAGTAACCGATACATTAGTGGTTAGAACAACATTACTAGTAAACAGTGTAAGAAAAGACAATTTAATTAAAGTTTATCCTGTACCTACTAAAGATCAGTTAACTATCAATACTGGTGATGTAACGTTGGTGGGTGGTTATACCTTGAAAGTATTGTCTACTACGGGTGCTACAGTTTACAGTCAAGTGATAAGTGCTCAAACTTATACAGTTGATTTGAAAACTTGGGCGAACACTGGATTCTACACACTACAATTAATCGACAAGTCTGGGGCTACAATAGCCACAAAAGCCATCATACTTGAGTAATACAATTTCGTATTAAATTTATTTAACCCCACAGCAAGGAATTGTTGTGGGGTTTTTTATTACTGCAATTGGCTAATCCATCTTCCTGCTTTACCTTGCACATTGGATGATTCCCTTTCATATTCCATATCGCGCAACCCGCGAATTCGAATACCTTCAAGAACTCATCGCTAGTTCAAATCAACGATCAGGGAACGGTAATTTTTATTCTCGATGTCAGCAACTTGTTCAGGAGGTGTTTCAATTTAAAAATCCAATTTTCACCAATAGCTGTACCGATGCCTTGGAACTGGCTGTATTATTGTTGGACATCAAGCCGGGTGATGAAGTAATTTTACCTTCGTACACCTTTGTCTCTACAGCAAATGCATTTTTACTTAGAGGTGCAAGGCTGGTCTTTTGCGATTCACAAACAGATGAACCTAATATTGATATCACCTTAATCCCTAAATTACTTACAGAAAAGACGAAGGCTGTGGTTGTGGTTCATTACGGAGGGAGATCTTGCGACATGGAACTTCTTATGCAACTTTCCAAACAATACGGTTTTGCGGTGGTAGAAGACGCAGCCCAATGCATCGGTGCAAAGTATACTAATATTCCAACTTCTGATTTCATTGGAACCCGAGCAAACCTGTCCGCTTTTTCTTTTCATGATACCAAGAATCTTCACTGCGGAGAAGGAGGACTCCTTGTAATAAATGATGAGAAATTTGTGAATCGTGCCGAAATTATCAAAGATAAAGGAACCAATCGCGGGCAATTTAATCGCGGAGAAATTGATAAATATACTTGGGTTGATATCGGCAGCTCTTATCTCCCAGGAGAATACAACATGGCCGTTTTATTAGCTCAATTGCAAGAATGGGAAATCGTTACAAGGGCTCGACAAAAAATTTGGACCATATACCATGCAGTTTTTGGTTCGTTTTCGGATTTTCTTCCTCCTCTATCGGCTGGAAACGGACATAACTATTATCTAACATTTAAATCTACCATTCAACGGAATGATTTCGCTAAACGGATGCACTCTAAAGGTATTCAAACCGCGTTTCATTATCAACCCCTGCATGCATCCAATATGGGGAAATCATTGGGTATGCAACCCCATTTGCCCCATGCCGATAAATTCGGAAATGGACTTCTGCGCTTCCCATTGTACCCTGATTTATCGGAAAGTCAGGTTCATTACATTGCTGAATCCGCATTGAATTGCTTAAACCAGGTTAGTACGTGATTTCTAACAATACTATTTATTTACTCGTAGTTTTGAAGTAATACATAGATCATCTTAGATTTAATTTCAATGTTGTTAAAGATTAATACCGAATTGAAAAATCTACCCATGTCTGCATGGGCATGGTTGATTTTGCTTATTTCTTTGTCAACTATTCTCTATTCCCCGTTGATGGGGGATGATTTACCGATGTTTCAATACCGAGTTGAAAATGCAGAAGTTAACTCAAAATCAATCCATGAATTAGCTCAGGTTATGGTGGATAGGTTTTTACCCATGGGACGATTAACTATTATTTCTTTTTACTATGTGGAATGGGTTTTTAGAACGTTTACATCCCCAATAGCCTACAAAAGTTGGATGGTTCTCCTAAATGTTTTGACGATAGCAATTTTCCTGCGTTGGTTAAAATTTATTGGATTTCAATTGAATACAGCGCTGCTTTTGATTTGTATTGCAACAGGAATTCAACTTAGATTAAATTATCACGATTCCTATTCATCCTATACCGGTCTGTGTCAGTTGTTTAACTCCCTGATATTCATTTCAACCGCGAGTTGGTTATCGATGTACAGAAAATTCAATGTATTGATGCTGATCGCGGCTTTGATTTCAACCGTATCCTTGTTTTTTATTTCCGAATATGCGCTGATGCTATTGCCGCTGATTCCAATTGTATTTTGGTTGTCTGATCAACTCAATCAGCAATCCACTGCGCTCAAACGGGTATTAACTTTAACAATCCCTATTACCTTGATATCAATTACCTACCTATATGTAATTGTTTTTTTGCGATCCACCTTCCCGAAAGACAATTTATACAGTGGATTATCCTCCAACATCGATATGGGTGCCATGATTGTTTTGGAATTGAAACAAATTTATGCGTCCCTTCCGTTAAGCAACCTAACCAATACCCCCAGAATTCCCCTGCGTATATTCAATCAATTTAAATTTTGGGACGTATCCTTGCTGACAGGTGTGCTTTTCTTTGCATTTTATCAGGGTCGAAAAATCGTAACATTAAATCAAAACAGTGTCAATTTTCGCAACCCGGATGCTGCGGTTAACAGGACAAATTCCACCGTAAATAAAAAAAGTCATACCCTCAATTGGCTCATTCTTGGGGCCTTTTTGCTGATTATTTCCCCAGTGTTCATACTTCCATCATCAAAGTATCAATCAGAAATGACGTGGGGGAATGGATACCTCTCTCTAATGTTGCAAAATCTTGGGTTTAGCTTGATTTTATACGGCTTAATCGATTGGTTAATCGGGGTGAAAAATAAAACCAACTATTGGCGTCCTATTTATAGTGTTTTGGTTTTTTTTATTGCAATTACCTTTTTATTTAATCATTCATTATCAAAAAAATATTGGTACAAAAAGAGTTTTC
>JBJOFM010000088.1:0-5227 GCA_046048755.1 Bacteroidota bacterium
GTTCAAGTTTTGGTAGATTCGGTTGCATTATCAGCCAAGGCTTTAGGTAAAAATGGGAAAATTGCATCAATCCAAGAGGATGAATTACCGCCAATGCACGGGGAATTTGCTTCTGGGAAGATCCGATTAATTTATATGAAAGATTCTTATCTGGGAGATATTTCATTGGTAAAGTCGGTATCTATGGTTAATTGCTCTGATGTTATGGCTCTGGATGGGTGGCAATGGAAATCATCCGAACAGGATCAATTTAGGACGTATTATGTAGAGGAGCAAAGCGGTATTGAGTTCACCATGGCCGAGTTGCCTTTTGAAGTTCAGAAGCCGTATTTATGGAATCCCAAGCGAATACAATTGAAATCTAAGGGTATAAAGCGTAAAACTAGGTCAAAATACCAACGCGAAATTGAATATGTAACCATGGATTATGAATCGGTTTTGCCGATAATGTATAGCATTGGTATTAACATACATATCAAAAATGCCGAAGGAGTGAATCGAATTGTGAGTAGCAGAACAAGAACTGGAATTCGGAAGATTTTTTGGGACACCTCTTCAGGTAAATTTGCATTTAGTATCAATCAACAACCCATTTTTGTGCAAGGTGCGAATGTGGTTTGGTCGAGGCATTTTCAACCTAATAGTCCATATCCCGATGGAATAATGCATCGATGGTTTGAATTATGGTCGAGCAGCGGTTTAAATGCGGTAAGAATATGGGGTGGAGGATCCTATCCCAGCGAGCGTTTCTATGAGTTGTGCGATTCTTTTGGAATTATGGTTTGGCAGGATTTCATGTTTTCTGGAACCACGTATCCAAAGGATCCAATATTTTTAAATGCGGTGGAGATTGAGGTGCATAATACGGTGAACCAGCTGGCGTCGCATCCGTCGTTGCTGATTTGGTGCGGTAATAATGAAATTGAAGTGGCATGGAAAAATTGGGGTTGGCAGCAGAAATATGGAATGCACGGAACGGATAGCATGGAACATTGGCAGAATTATTTATTCATGTTTGATACGTTGATACCGGGAATAGTAAAGGAATGGAATCCAACGGTGCCTTATTTACGTAGCAGCCCAGTAGGGAATTGGGGGAATTTGCAACAAATGAAGCGTGGCGATAACCACGATTGGGGGGTATGGCATGGAGAGCGCGGATTTAATCATTTGGATTCAGTAAAAACGCCGTTTTGCAGTGAGTATGGTTTCCCTAGTGTTAGTTGGGAATTGAAATCTGCGGTTAATTCTACCCACGAATTATCGGCCTATATGTTAAGTTACAAAGGCTTGGATTTAATGGTTCGATATATGTTGAATTCTAACAATCCATCGGATAAAAGTGTCATAAATAAATCATTGAGTATTAGCAATAGGAATGTGGTGAAAGGGGATAGAGATAGTTTATTTAATATTAATTACTTCGCCTACCAAAGTTGGGTGAAACAAAATGAATATCTCATCAAAGCATACAACCAACATCGGTCTCAAATGCCGCAGTGTATGGGCAGCCTTTTCTGGCAGTGGAATGATATTTGGCCGGGTATTACCTGGAGCGTAATGGGAATTTCTGAACCCAAGCCATCGGCCTTGGGGATTTTGCAGGAAATGTCGAAGCACTCGTTGAAACGGTAAGGATTATTAAATCCGCGGTTACGGGTTGCGAGGTGCTATAGTAATTGATTAATCGTAAAGAGATTTAGCTTGAATTACCTCGTCTCGTGCGAAGTTTCTCACCGCATAGGTAAATCCAGGTTGCAAGGCGTAGGCGCCAATTTCTCCGCTGATATTGATGGCAATGAAACCAATTTGAACTTCGTTCCATTTTTTGCCTCGTTTCTCTAGTTTTTTAGCGATGTTTTTTATGGCAATTTCGCAAGCTGCTTGAGGGCTTAGGCCGTTGCGCATTTCCATTACCACTCGGTGGGCTCCAACTACGCGGATTACTTCTTCCCCATGGCCAGTAGCGGTACAAGCACCTATCTCACCGTCTACAAATAAACCCGCTCCAATAATGGGAGAATCGCCTATTCTTCCACGCATTTTAAAGGCCATACCGCTGGTTGAGCACCCTCCACCCAATCTGCCGTTTTTATCCATCCCAATCATTCCGATGGTGTCATGATTCTCAATATTTACGGTAGGTTTATATTCTGATTTTTTTAACCATTCTTGCCATTCTCGGTACGAATCGGGTACCATTAATTCTTGTTTTTTAAAACCTTGACTTACAGCAAATTCTGTTGCGCCTTCGGCTGCTAACATTACATGCGGCGTATGATCCATGACTTTTCTAGCAACAGAAATAGGAGTGGCAATATGCTCCATGCAAACCACGGAACCGATATTCCCCATTTCATCCATGATGCAGGCATCCAACGTAACATGCCCATCTCTGTCTGGACGACCTCCCAGTCCAACACTACGCTCACTTGGGTCCAGTTCGGTAAAGTTGATTCCAGTTTCAATAGCGTCTAGAATGTATCCATAGCTTGAAAGTGTTTGCCACGCGGCTTCGTTCGCTTTTTGTCCAAAATTCCAAGTGGTTACCAATAACTCATTGTTGGCTGTTGGTTTTTTCTTCTTGTTTTCAACTGCAGTAATATTATTACTGAGTGTATTGTTTAGATTAGATTCATTGCCTTCGTTTAAATTATTCGTCTTGGATGAGGGAGTATTTAATGTGTTTTCCTCAAAATGGTTAACTGTTATGTTTGATAATAGCGTTTTTCCACTTAAAAAAGCGGAAAACAACCCAATTTTTTTTAGGAAATTTCTGCGACGTTGTTGCATGTACTTGGATGATTTTAATGTTCTTCCGTAGTTGGAGCTTGTAAAAAATGCGTGCCCCAGTTTTCTATGCCGTTATAATTCCATAAAACAGTATGGAGCTTAATTCGTTGTAGAAAATTATCGAAGTTTTTTCGGTTTTCTGGAAGCCAAAGTCCTTCACCCAGTGCCTGCATTCTGGGGGTTGTCATGTATTGAACCTGTTCCCATGTTGGCATATATTCTGTCCAAACATTGCCTTGAGCACCTAAAATAAAGGGCGAAATTGTGTCTTGTAAATCATCGAATTGAATTATTTTATTGCTGCTAGGGAAAGGACAATAATTATAAACATCATTCAACGGGTTAAATCCTCCAATGGCATGGGGTTCGGTGCTGTCTTTTGATTGGTAATGATCAAAATACAATGGTTTTCCGGGTGTCATTACTGCATGATGTTTTTGTTGAGCAGCCGCAAGTCCGCCCATTTCACCGCGCCAACTCATAACCGTAGCATCGGGAGCCAATCCCCCTTCTAGAATTTCGTCCCAACCAATAATTTTTCTACCTTTTGAATTAACAAATTTTTCCATTCTGCGGATGAAATAGGATTGCAATTCGTGTTCATCGTGAAGCCCTTCCACGTTCATTCTGTTTTGGCATTTTGGACAAGATTTCCATCGTGTTTTTGGACATTCATCGCCCCCAATATGGATGTAGGGAGAGTTAGGGAATAATCCGATGACATCGGTAAGTACAGTTTCTAAGAATTTAAATGTCTCTTCATTTCCTGCACAGAAAACATCGTCAAAAACACCCCAACCTTTAGCTACTTCAAACGGTAAAATAGTATCGGTTTTGGCCAGTGATTTTGATCCAATAGGGGCAGTTTGATAAGGTTTTTGACTAGCGTTATTTGCTGGTGTTTGTTGGTGAGGAAGTATTCCGCCGTTGCAACTTAAATTGGGGTAAGCAGCCAATGCTGCCATGGCATGGCCCGGCATTTCGATTTCTGGAATGATGATGATGCCTAATTCGGAAGCTTTTTTCACCAAAAAACGAATATTATTTCGTGTTAAGAATCCGCCGTATTTAAGAGTGTCGAACTCTTGGTTTTTATAAGGACCCACCTGAGATCCTTTTCTATAGGCTGCAGTAGTTTGAAGTTTGGGTAATGAAGGAATTTCTATTCGCCAACCCTGGTCGTCTGTAAGGTGTAAGTGGAGTACATTGAATTTGTATAAGGCCATCATTTCCAGATACTGTGCAATATGTTCCTGTCTAAAAAAGTGTCTTACAATATCTAAGTGCATACCTCGATATCGGCTGTTAGGATAGTCTTTTATCGATGCACAATTCAGTGGGTAGGTTGTTTGGTCTGGGAACAGGTAAGGCGCAATATCGGTGTAGTAGTAAATCCATTGCTGAATATTGCTGTATAAATGAAATGCTGCTGCTGTGCCGCCTAGATAAATAGTGATTTTTTGCTTCTGTATTTCCAGAGAATAGTATTGTTGTTCGATGGTGGGTAATTGTGCTTGGTTTGGATCTGGTAGGCTTGCAGGGCCGTTTATAATAAGATGTGCTTTTTTAGGATTGGGGGTTTGAATAAAGGTTATCCCATGATCGGTTGTATAACTCAACATTTCATCCAAAGCTTGTGAAAGTAACGAAATAGCTCGGGTGGATTGATTTTCCAATAAAGGATTTACATACCAATATAGTTTTCGTGGAGCTTGGAAGGTGCCATTTAATGGCGTGTAAAGCCTGGGTGCAGGAACTTGAATGCTAACGGGACTGTTATAAACATATGGGTTGAGTCCTTGAAATTGAGCGAATATTTTTACAGGGATTAAACTGAAAATCAAGCCACAAATTAATACGCGGGATAGCAATGAGAAGGTAATTGTTCTGCCAATTTTGTGATTGGAATTATCCATGTTGCTAAGATACAAATTGATAGTGAGTAAAGAAGAATATTGTTAATTCTTTGAGATTCATTGTATATTGCGCGGATGCAGAATCGAAATTCTTTACATCATACCATCCCGGTAGGTTCTCGTGAATGGGTGTTGTTGAATCTTATTTTTTGGTCGATTTTTATTGTAGTGCTGTTTGTTAGTAAGAATTTTTCGGATGAAAACAAAAAGAAATGGGGTAAAATTCTTGGTTTGATAGCATTAATGAATTTTGCGGTAAGTCAAGTGTGGCAAATTACCCAAGGTACTTGGTCTGTTGAAACCAGCTTACCCTTGCAATTGTGTTCTCTGTCACAACTTTTAGTGGGTTTTACTATGTTTACAGGCAAACAGTTGGCGTATGAGTTTTTGTTGTGCTGGGGGGCAGGAGCGGTTCATGCCTTTTTAACACCAGAAATAACTACGGGCGGCAGTTTGTTTAGTCATATCGACTACACCATTTCCCATGGAATTATTATTTTAGGAAGTATATATACAAC
>JBJOFM010000089.1:0-2925 GCA_046048755.1 Bacteroidota bacterium
GTTTATCGCCAACCGCCAGTAAATATCGAGGTGAACCCAAGTTGGCATTCACTGCAGTCTGTTTTAATGTGTGTGAAATGAGTTTGACTACCTTCCCTGAATTATTGACCACCAAGTAGACGGAATTGTTCCAGTACAATGCGCTTTGTAACACATCCCCCAATGGCTTGTCGTTTATTTTCTTGTATACATCGGTTTGCAACTGTAGGGTATCCATATCGATGGCATCCAAGCGAGCATTCCCCCACATAAAATTGCCTTCGCACAAAACCAGCACCTTATGGGCCGAATTGGCCACAGGCGTATTATCAATAGGCGGTTGCGGCTCACAGGCAGATAAAGCAAGTAGGCCTAAAAGCGCAAAAACGAATGTACAAAGAGACCAAGGTTTTTGGCCTATAATTTTGGAAATCACTTATTGTTTGATAAATGTTTTCGATACGATACCTAAATCGGTTATCAATGAAATCTGATAAATACCAGGACTTAGTGACTGGATATCGGCGGTAAAAGCATAACCATCTTCCTGTGTATGTTCTAAGGGTGAAACCGAAACATACTGCATCTTGCCTTGTACGTCAGTAACTAAAATTCCCGTTGGTTTAGCTGCACATTGTACTTGCAACATCTCTTTTGCTGGATTGGGATACACCTTGGATTTAATGGCGGGATTTATCTTCCCTACCGACTCAACAAATTGAATATCAAATGCATCAACCGCAAAAAACGCAGGAGTATTCATCCCCCACTGCCCAACATCGGAACTATTTAACTTAAACTCTAAACTGTCCAAAACTGCCGTTTTGATCAATGGGTTCAAATCAGCAAATTTCCAGGTTTTTAATATATAATCTTGGGAATTATCGGTAAAACGAAAATCGGCTAATGGGAATTCAAACGTATCTACACGGTAATTCTTAGTAGCATTAACAGTACTATGAGCGTATACAGTTAAAGTGAAAAAATCGGGATCGTTACCAGTAGTTCCACCAAATTTTTTACCTACAAAATCGCCATATAACATGCTATTGTATGCATACGTTGTATTGGTATAATAAAAACCATTTACGCTGATTTGCTGATCCAACATGTGTTTTCCGGTGGCAGGATCGATAAAATACAATTTAGAACCGTTTTGACCTACGGCCCATGCTTGATCGAAAACCCCATTTTTGCCAGTCCCTGGACGAGCCGCGTACAAATGCTTCAAATAATCCGATGGTTCTTCTGTTGTATCAATTACCTTGGATAAAGCCCAACCACTTTTCCAGTATCCACCAAAGGCGGTGTCCCACTCAATAGGGGCATAGAAAAACATTCCAGACCCATTATTATCGGCGTTACCATAATACCCTTTCGTTTTCCCATCGCTACCATTGATAATTTTAGTGGTATCGTAATCAGCAAATTCAAAACCAGCACTAATCTGCGCTTGCAACGAAGTTCCTAAGAACAAAACGGCGAGTAAAAGTCTATATTTTTTCATATTTGTTTGTTTAAAATCGAACAGTAGTGGTTAAACGCACCGAGACACCCGGCATTGGCCTATTGGGCACGGTTTGGTAACGAACATTAAGGAGATTATCGCCTTCCAATCGAAATACAACCACCTTGTTATGGATTGTTTTATGGTAGTTTATTTCGGCTTGAAGTAGTCCAAACCCGGGTAAATATTCCTTATTATCGGTTTGAATAAATCGCTTCCCTGTGTAGGCATAAGCCATTTCCGCAGTTATTTGTTTTTTTTGCCAAACCAAAGACGATCTACCAGCAATATTGGGAATGAAAATTTGGTGGTATGCGGAGGTTTTAGGATTTGATTTCACCCAAGATACACTTCGTTCCCACTGATTAATCCAAATGATATTTCCGTGCGTAGGGTGCATGTACAAATACGCTTTGGTCTTGGATTGGCCTCCGTAATACAACCCACCACCCTGTAAATTTACTGGCATCCAAAATGCCCCTGCAGGAACCCATACTATTGGTTTATCCAAATATCGGCCATACACTAACCACTCCAAACTTCCGTATTTCGTCCATTTACGCTGCCAAGCCAACTCAGAGCCTGCTCCCTGTTCATAAGTTAAAGTTGGTCTGTTTCCTGGTACATACCAATACAAATCATTTAAGGTAGGTCTTCTAAACGTTGAGTGAATATTAAATTTCACTTGAGCCACGGATTTTACTGGTTTCACAACCCAAGAAATGGACGCAGTTGGGATTTTTTCTTTTGCCTCAAAACGGGCTGTTGCCACTCGCTGCCAACTCCAAAAATTCTTCAAGAACTGAGCATTTCCTAAGGTATGCCATGCCACAAAAACAGCGGGTAAACTGCGAGTTACCGGAACTTCGTAATGTGTTATTTCTGCGTGTTGAGATTGAAAATCGCCACCAAACAATAACAGCGTGTTCGCCTTGGGTCGATAGTACCATTCCATCTGCAAATGAGTAGTTGAGGCAATGGATATCTGCGGTTTTGGCGAGCCAATGACTGTGTGTCCATCTCGATAATCCATAAAGTCGCGAATCCAACCTAATCGATGGGTGGCTTTCCATTTTTTAGAAATTTGGGTATTGGTCTCCAACATGGTTCTCAATGCACGATCTGTCTGGGAGCCTAACGAATTAAAAGAGTTCATCATGATACCCAGTCCGCGTTGAACTTCAATCCATTCGGCATGCCAAATCCATTGCGTTGTGGTTCCCCGATACTGAACCGAAGTTCTAGCTAACTTATGATCCATTTGCGCTCCTGTCATTAGCCGATTTTCTATCATTAATCCTGGGTCTGCAAAGTGAAAAGTATTACCTATTCGATTATAGGAAACCGTTGCCGATGCACTCAACTTTGAAGCCCTACCATGGGATAAATCCTCCAAATATTTTTGTCTTTGGGCCGATGGAGTAACTACTGTTGCCGAT
>JBJOFM010000090.1:0-3515 GCA_046048755.1 Bacteroidota bacterium
ACCTCCTCTACCTCTAAGACCTGATTTTTTCACTTCTTCTACCACGTCATCTGGCGACATGGATTTCAACGCTTTCTCAACCGCTTTGTAACCACCGTTTTTGCGATATACGTCGTAAGTATTTATTCCTTCGACGTGAGCATGTTCAAGCAATAATTTTCTAGCCATTGTTTTCTAGCCCCATATAATTAGCTACCGGTTTATTTCGGTACATTTCTATCAATTGATCTACTTTCTCTTCGGTAAGATGCTCATGAAACTTTTCACCCGCTTGAAGCATCGGTGCATATCCGCAAGCACCCAAACACTCCACTGTTTTTAGGGTAAACATACCATCGGAAGTAGTTTCTCCATCTTTTATACCTAGTTTCTTTTCGATATAAGATACAATGGTTTCAGCTCCCTCAATCATGCATGGACCCGTTCTACAAACTTCTAATTTCACCTTACCAACAGGTTGGGTGTCGTACATGCTGTAAAATGTAGCAACCTCGTATACCTCAATGGGTAAAATATGCAGCAATCTAGCCACATAATCCATAACGGGAGTGGATAAATAACCAAAATGTGCTTGGGCAATGTGCAACACACGAATCAATGCACTTTTTTGTTTACCTTCAGGAAACTGAGATATTATTCTACCTACTTCTTTGAGTAGGTGTTCGGGAAATTGAATTTCTTGATTTTCAGTCATGGGTTAAGCGTCTAATTCTCCGGCAATTACATTCATAGAACTCATGGTTAAAATGGCATCACTTAATACAGAGTCTTTAATCATTTCTGGGTAAGCCTGATAATAAATAAAACAGGGTCTACGGAAGTGCAAACGATAAGGGGTTCTTCCGCCATCACTCACTAAATAATAACCTAATTCACCATTTCCACCTTCTACAGAAAAATAAACTTCTCCTTTAGGAATTGCGGTTTCACCCATCACAATTTTGAAATGATAGATTAACGATTCCATGCTGCGATACACTTCCACTTTGGGTGGCAAGTAAAAATCAGGAACATCTGCATGGTGTTTTCCAGCCGGCATCTTGGCCAAAGCTTGTTTAATAATACTTAAACTTTGACGAATTTCTTCCTGTCTCACCATGTATCTATCATAAGTATCACCGTCTTTACCTATGGGTACAATAAAATCGAAATCTTGATAGCTACAGTATGGATTCATTACTCGAACATCATAATCCACGCCTGCGGCACGCAAGTTGGGACCAGCAAAAGAATATGCCAAAGCTCGTTCCGCCGAAATAGGTCCTGCTCCAATCACACGATCCATAAAAATTCTGTTACGTGTGAGTAGTTTATCAAATTCGTCAAATTTCTTTGGAAACTCTTCAATGAATTTATTCAATTTCGACATAAACGTTGGGGAAAAGTCTCTTTCAAAACCTCCAACCCTACTAATATTTGTTGTTAATCTTGCTCCACAGACTTCTTCAAACAACTCATATATTTTCTCACGTTCTTGGAAAACATAAGTAAAACCGGTAAGTGCCCCTGTATCAACGCCGATAACTGAGTTACATACTAAATGATCTGCAATTCTTGCCAATTCCATGATAATTACACGCATGTAATCCACCTTTTTTGGAACTTCGATTCCGGCTAATTTCTCCACCGTTAAGTGCCAACCAATATTATTGATGGGGGAAGAACAATAGTTAAGTCTATCCGTGATTGGAGTGATTTGATTGTACGGTCTTCTTTCTGCCAATTTTTCGAAAGCACGATGAATGTAACCAACGGTTTGCTCAGCCTCAATAATTCTCTCTCCGTCTACTTTAAGGACGTTTTGGAAAATACCATGCGTGGCCGGGTGAGTTGGACCAAGGTTTAGTGTTGCGATATCGCCATCAATGGTGTCTCTGCTCACCATTTGTCCTTGTTTATTAAAAGTTATCTCGCTCATCGTCCGAAGAATGTATTGTTTTTATCATCACGGGTTTCATCCTCCAAAGCATATTGCTTTCTTAGTGGATGGTAATCCATTTCGTCCATATTTAAAATTCTCTTTAGGTTTGGATGACCCTCGAAATTAATTCCATAGAAGTCAAATGTTTCTCGTTCCATCCAATTTGCACCAGCATACACATTCACCAAAGTAGGAATAGTTAAATCCTCTTCCGATAAGTATACACGGATTCTAACTCTATGATTTTCAACTAAATTATGTAAATGATAAATCACTTCAAATTCAGAACCTTTTCTTTCAGGATAATGTGCTCCGCATAAATCAGTAAGAAAAATAAATCCATGATTATCTCTTAACTGTTGAACTACCGTTACAACTTGATCTTTGGAAATAATAAAATTAAGCATCCCATAACTGTCTACAGAACTTACAGCTTGATTTTGAGTAAATTCAGTAACTACTTGAATTATAGAATCGTTATTTGCGTGGATAGCCATTATTTTTCAGTTGTTTCAATGTTGTAACTTTCCAACATCTTTTTGTATTCGTCGGAATTTCTTCTTCTCAAACTTTCGTTTTTTGCTAGTTCTTGAATTTTCATCAAGCCTTCAATTATTTGTTCTGGTCTTGGGGGGCATCCAGGAACATAAACGTCTACTGGAATAATTCTATCAATCCCTTGCAAAACTGAATATGTATCGAAAATACCACCGCTGCATGCGCAAGCACCAACCGACAACACCCATTTAGGTTCAGCCATCTGATCATATACCTGCTTTAAAACTGGACCCATTTTTTTTGCAATGGTACCCATAACCATCAACAAATCTGTTTGTCGAGGTGTAAAAGCTAATCGTTCTGAACCAAATCGTGCCAAGTCATAGTTTGCACCCATGGTGGCCATAAATTCAATACCACAGCAGGATGTTGCAAATGGTAAAGGCCACAATGAATTCGCTCTTGCCAAACCTATAGCCTTGTCTAATGAGGTGGCAAAAAAACCTTGTCCTTCAATACCTTCCGGTGCTTCTCCAATTTTAACCATTTGTTGAATTTTTAAATTATTTTTCCCATTCTAGGGCACCACGTTTCCAAACGTATAAAAAACCCATTAGGAATATTGATACAAAAGCCAATACAGCCATAAAGCCTTCCCATCCCATTGATTTGAAATTTACCGCATAAGGATAAAAGAATATCACTTCCACATCAAATAGAACAAATAAAATAGCCGATAGAAAATATTTGACTGAAACTGGAAATCGAGCATCCCCTTTAATTTCAATGCCACATTCAAAGTTATCTTCTTTTCTAGCGGTTTTTCGCGATGGACCTAACAAGTGAGATATGCTCAATGTTAAAACGACAAACCCTACCGCTACTCCCATTTGCAATAATATTGGGATATAAGATTCTGGTGTACTCATGTTCGTGCGCAAATTTAATAAATCCAACATAGTTAAGCAGATTTTTGTTTGATAATTTGATAAATTCCAAATCAAATTTTCAATTAACTTTGTTTAATATCTAAATATGGCAAAAAAATTATTATCCCAAGTTGTTGTGTTGTTAAGTGCTACCTCAATTTTAATAG
>JBJOFM010000091.1:0-9925 GCA_046048755.1 Bacteroidota bacterium
CTATGCTAACTACCTGTACAATAGAACGCTGAAATCAGAAGAAAAACCAAATATTACTCTGATAAATCATTTAAAAACAATAAAACCTAAAACAAATACAGTTCTTGTCTACAAAAGTATAGAATTAGAGAAAAATAACATTACAGAATCATTAATCCCTTTTATAGTATCAAGTCTAACGGAAACAACTACCATTGGACATAAAACACAATGGCATTTATATGGTGCGAACGAATACAATAGAAACTACCCTATTATAATCCCAGAAAATGCAGAATATCTACACTTGATTAATAATTCCAAAGAAAAGTTAAAATGAAAAACCTCAAAAATAAGAAAGCTGAAAACCAAAAAATTTTTTTTGGAGTGTTTTTCATAAATGTTCTTTTATCAATATCGCATTGGTTACTTACAACTTCTTCTATCTCCTCTTTTACACTTCTAAAAAATATATATTTCATATTCTGTGTTTCTTTGATTTTTTTAAACTATGCAAAATCTCCCAAAAATATCATAATCACCGCACTGGTGCTGCTTACAGGTTTTTCGCTAACCCCTGTTTTCCCTGAATTAAAATATGTCTTTTACTTATTCTCAATTTGGGCATTTTTCAACTTTATAAGATCCGATGTTTTCAATATCAACCAATTTATAAAAACCCAATACCTATTCGTCAGCGTTTTCATTCTAATCATTGGCTTATCAATAAACTGGATAAGCAATTTTAATTATCTAGACTTATTATACAGAGGTTGGATTCATATTGATACCATATGGCCATGCAGCATTGCCTCCATGTACAAAAACTATCAAGTAACAAGTCTTGGAATTGATGGCTTACTTCCCGTTACATATCACACCTTCTTACAAAAAACATTTGCGGGAATTTCAATAATTTCAGGATTGCGTACAGTAGAAATATTTGCCCTTATGCACCCTGTTATCGCTCCAACCACTCTGTTTTTAGTAGTATTCTATCTTGTTCAACATTTTAGAAAACTCTCTGCTACCATTGTAATGGGGTCACTAATATTATTCTTTTCGTTCTACATATTCTTCCCCTATCGAACAGTGAACGTGGCTACTGACTTCTTCCTGTCAGAATCCATGTTTTTAGGAACCATACTGTTTCTTTTATCAATTTCAACCCTAATTCATTTTCAAAAAACGAAAGACATACAATTTCTATTTTTGTTTATTTTCCTGAACTACATTATAACCTCTACAAAATCCAATGTTGGCATATTCAACGCCATGCTTCTCGCTGGCTTTTTATTAACCGATATTAAGAATAAATCACTCTGGATTACTGCTATCATAAGTGCACTAATTACCATTTATGTAGTTAAATCCATTGCAATAGGTGCAAGTTCGCAAACCGCCTGGTACGACCCCGACTTTAGATTTGGTGGAACAATTCTGCAATTTGAATCCTTATTACCAAAATTAGGAATAACCAATCATTGGTTAAGAATTATATACTTCACCCTAACGTTTTACCTTCCTATTGCAACCTTTTATTACCTGTACTCCAAGAAAATAGGATTAAATAATTGGAAAGATCTCAGAATAATCCTCGTAACAGGTACAACAATCATCAGCATAGGATTCAATTATTTTATCTGCATAGGATTTAACACCTTTTACTTTACAAGTCCCGCTGTTTTTTTCACATTTATCGGCTTAATCACTTTAATTGAATTTAAGCCCCTTAAAAACTACCAACTCGTAGCCATCGGAATTTTCATGGCCGCTTATGGTGCATTTGACCTATTCAGAATGGGTCATCCCTCCAATTGCAATAACTACGTATATAACAGAATATCAAACGACCATAAAAATTATAAGAGTAAAGCGTTTATCGACAAACTAATGTCGGTGAAACCAGGTAAAGACGTGGTTGTTCATTACAATGTCGATAGCTTAGATCACGGTGTTTATGGAAAAGACGCGGTACCATTTATCGTTTCTGCATTAACCGAATCCGTAACTGTTGGGCATGTCCCCAATTACGATTTTTACGGACATGGTGATTATAGAAAACCCTATAAAGTAATTCTACCTAAAAACTACAAAATCATTAATTTAAATGATTCCACTGCTTCAGGAGAATAGTAGGCTTCTTGAATACGTTGAAAATAGTCGATTCCAATATTAAATACAGAAAGTTGAACATCTTTATTGTACTCACAGATCTTTTATCAAACAAAGTGCCGCTGAATAAATCAACAAATTTTAACACCGAAAAACCTAGCATTTCTCCTGCCAATTCCAGGCATCCCGCATCATCGTTTCAAGATCCCGTTTTGCCGTCCAACCCAGAACCTCATTAACCTTAGTGGTATCCGCCCAAACCGCAACAACATCACCAGCCCTTCGCGGACCCACAACGTGCGGAACTTTTTTTCCCGTAGCCGCCTCAAACGCTTGAATTACCTCCAACACAGAAGAACCATTGCCGGTTCCTATGTTAAACAATTCAAACTGACTATTAGAGTTATCAAATCCACTTACCCCTGCAATTCCGTAACCCTTCAACGATCCAGCAGCCTTTTCAAATAATCGATCTACCGCCGCTACATGCGCTTCGGCCAAATCCATCACATGAATATAATCACGGATGCATGAACCATCCGGAGTGTCGTAATCTCCACCATGAACCGTTAAACACTCGCGTATTCCCGCCACAGTTTGAGTCAAATACGGTATTAAGTTATTTGGAACTCCCAAAGGCAATTCCCCAATCTTACCACTTTCATGCGCACCCACAGGATTAAAATAACGCAAACATTGTACATTGCACCAACTATTATCGCGCAAAATCACTTCTCCCATTTGCTTAGTTGCCCCATAAGGACTTGCAGCAGGTCTCGTCTCCGTTCCCTCCTTCACCGGTATTTCCTTCGGTTCGCCATACACCGTACAACTGCTGCTGAAAACCAAGTTATTTAAACCAACCTGCTTCATCACCTCCAGCAAACTAATTAAACCTCCCACATTGTTTCGGTAATACATCAACGGCTTCTCTACACTCTCTCCTACCGCTTTATAAGCAGCAAAATGAATTACAGCATTCACCTGATTCTCTACGATAATCTTCTCAATAGCCCCTTGGTTTAAAACATCCTCCTCATAAAAAACCGGTTCATAGCCGATTAACTCCGTTAATGCCGATAACACCTCAATACGGGAATTATTTAAATTGTCAACAATTACCGGCTTATAACCCGCCTCATGCAAACATACCACCGTGTGTGACCCAATAAAACCAAGTCCCCCTGTTACCAATATATTTCCTCTTTTGCTCATGTTTTAATCCTCCATTGGCTCAATACAATCCTCAGAAACTTGCTTATACCGCTTACCCGTTCCACTGCAAATGGCTATTCCTTCCGGACTAAATTGCAACTTCTCGCCATATGAACTCATCCAACCTATCTGCCTACAAGGATTTCCAACTACCAAAGCGTATGCCGGCAAATCCTTATTTACCACTGCTCCCGCACCAACAAAACTGTATTCGCCCAATCGAACCCCACAAACGATGGTAGCATTCGCACCAATGGTTACCCCTTTTTCCAATACCGTTACGCGATATTCATCCTTCCTTTCCACTCCAGCCCTCGGATTTACAACATTTGTAAAAACCATAGACGGACCCAAAAAACACTCGTCACCAATTTCCACCCGATTGTATACGCTTACATTGTTCTGAATCTTAACCCGATTGCCAATAAGCGTCTGATTATCGATGAATACATTTTGACCGATATTACAATGTTCGCCGATTACCGCTGTAGGCATAACATGACAAAAATGCCAAATCTTAGTCCCAGACCCAATCTGCGCACCCTCATCCACCACCGAAGAAGAATGAACAAAATACTCTTTTTCCATACAATCTAAAAGTTACATGCAAATTAACCCCTTTTCCACTAAACGCTTATTTCCATTTATACACGTTTAACTTAGTAATAAATAAACTTATTAAAATAAACTTTGACCCCCTATAAAAAAGTAAACTTTTATTTACCTTTACAAATAACATGAACTTAAACGTCATTATTGAAATAACCAATACAGGGTATTCTGCTTACATCAAAGAGCTTGATATATATACAACAGGGGAAAACGTTACTCATCTAACACAAAATCTACACGAAGGCATCGCCCTATATTACGATCCCAAACCCGTTACTCAAAGTAATTACACCTTGGTCTTACTATTCGATTTCAAATCGTTCTTCAAAGACTTTAAAATCATTAACGCTAAATTTTTAGCAGAAAAAGTGAACATCAATCCAACCCTACTCTCTCAATACATAAATGGGAAGAAAAAAGCCTCCGAAAAACAAGGCTTAAAAATATTAAAAGGTATTCACGAAATAGGAAAGGAACTATCATCCATCCAGTGGAGATAGTTCCTCAACTTTATCAATCAAAAATATTAAATTCCAAATAGGCCTAATACCCAATAGCAAAGAGCTGCTACAATAGCACTTACAGGAATAGTAATCAACCAAGCTACCAATAAATTCCCCGTTACACCCCAACGAACCGCACTTAAACGCTTAGTTGCACCTACCCCAATAATGGAGCCAGTAATAGTATGCGTTGTACTCACAGGTATACCCATTTGCTCCGTCATAAACAAGGTAATAGCACCAGCTGTTTCTGCACTCACACCCTCTAACGGCGTAACTTTGGTAATTCGAGTACCCATCGTCTTCACAATCTTCCAACCACCACTCATCGTACCCAATCCAATCGCTGTATAACAAGCCAACGGTACCCAGTTCGGCAACTCTTTAAAATCGCCGATATTTCCACTAGCAATCAACGCCGCACCAATAATACCCATAACTTTCTGAGCATCATTACCCCCGTGACCAATAGAAAATGCCGCACTACTTAATAATTGCAACTTCTTAAACATATTGGCCATACGATTTGCCGTAGGTTTTCTAATCTGCTCACACCAGATGTAACTTAACATGAATATTAACACCAATACACCAATGCAATACATTAAAAAACGATTGTCGGCTTTATTCAATTCCTTACCTAAATCTTTAGTGGCATCCACCTTAAACGATTTAGCAAATTTCTCATAATTGTCAATTCTACGAACACCCAATATATTGGCACAAGCATGCGCAACAGAATCAGATCCTACCTCCCGATACAGGGCAAAATAGGGCTTGCACGAATCCAATAAAGCTACATTTGCCTCGTAAATTGGTGTCAATGACTCATCGTAATAAGCATCTTTCTTTAACTTCTCCAATTTTAACTTTCTAGAAAGCACATCCTTCAATTTTCCAACTTCGATATACTCCAAGTCAATTGTATCGGCAATTCTATCGGCGATAACCTCTCCACCTACCTCATCAAAGTCGCTCGTAAAGGTCTTTGCTAAAGCAAAATGCGCTTTCGCCTTCTCCAGCTTTTCTTTTACCTTTTCATCTTCCGGATGCTTCGCCAACTCTTTTTTGTACTTATCAACTTTAAAAAACTTTTGCAGGTTCTCCTCTAACTTCTGCTCTCGAAACATGCCAAACATCAACCACATTCCCAAGGTAGCCAAACCAATAATAGCTAACTTACCCCATGTGTTTCTTCGTATGGTAACCAATGTAATAAACGTAGAAATCAACATACCAATCAAAGGAGCTAAAAATATAAACATTACCGTTTTGGAAATTTTATCCGCCTCGATAATATCTCCAAACGGCATATAGCCCTTTGTCATGTATGCATGAGTAACCGCAGCTCCCGCAAAACCACCTATCAACGTATGGCTTGATGAACTTGGAATGCCATACCACCAGGTTAATAAATTCCAAAAAATTGCTGCAACCAACCCAGCTAAAATTACCGGCAACGTGATGTACGTATCAACCACCGTCTTAGCAATGGTATTAGCCACCGCATGATCTTTAAATATAAAGTAAGCAACAAAATTGAAAAATGCTGCCCAAATTACCGCTTGCAATGGTGTCAGAACCTTAGTGCTAACAACCGTAGCTATTGAATTTGCCGCATCGTGAAAACCATTGATGTAATCAAACACCAATGCCAACACAATGATGACAATGACCATCGTAGACATATTCCTTGTTTACGCGTATTTAACTATAATGGTCTCAATAACATTTGCTACATCTTCACATTTATCCGTAGCAACCTCCATAACCGTGTAAACCTCACGCTTACGAATCAATTCTTTAAAATCATTCTCCGTATCAAACAATTGCTTAATGCTCATATCAAATACATTGTCTGCATGGTTCTCCAAACTATTTACCTTCACCAAACTCTCCATGATTTTCTCCGGACGCTTCAATTCGCGCAACTGCATTACCGCTCTTCCAATTTCAGCACTTCCATGCATGATGATCTCAGCTAAACTCTGAATACCAGATTCTAAAGGACTAACCCCATGAAATTGCATTTTCTTGCAAGAAGCATGGATGTAATCCGCTACATCATCCATCGCAGTAGCCAAATAGTGAATATCCTCTCGATCAAAAGGAGTAATAAAATTCTTTCCTAACTCCTGGAAAATCTGATGCGTAATCTCGTCATTCTTGTGTTCATAATCCTCAATCTGCTTGCTGATATTTAAACGGTTATTAGGATCCGTTTCAAATACAAATTGGTGAAGTAACTTCCCCATGTCCGTTACATTTTGAGCCGTTTGCTCAAATAATGAATAAAATACTCTGTCCTTGGGTAAGAAAATACTCAGAATGTTGTTGAGTGCCATAGCTTTAGTTTTAGTCCATACAAATCTACCACCATCATTGCACTTATGAATTCTGTTAATCCATATTTAACACAAACTTAACATTGGAAAAAATATAATTTCTCATACACAATAGAAATCCAAGTAAACTTAGGCACCCAGCTTATAAATCCGTCCAACATCGATCCGATGTAAACGTGTATAAACGATTACAAGCATTTAATTTCCGATTTCCAAGCACCCTTTACTTGAGTTTTGCTCTCATAAATTCAATGCCATGCAAAACGAAATCAATGCACTTATCGCGCTAACAGACACCACACTAAACAGCAAAGAGGTAACCCGAAAGGAAATACTCGAACAAATACTCCGCTGCGAATACCTCCTTACCTACATTCAAAAAGCCGAAAGAAAAAATCATATCTCCAAAGCACAACAACTTCACTGCGAAATACAAGTGCTTTCGCTGTTGGCCTCGCTAGAGAAAATACTCAAGAAAACGTTCGATTCTAAAAACGATCGAAAAAATGTAGTAAAACGACTTACTTCAGAACATCACGCGAAATAACAACGCGCTGAACCTCACTAGTACCTTCGTAAATCTGAGTAATCTTCGCATCGCGCATCAAACGTTCTACGTGGTACTCCTTCACGAAACCATAACCACCGTGAATCTGAACCGCTTCAACCGCCGTCTTCATCGCTACTTCAGACGAGAATAACTTCGCCATAGAACTTGCTCTATCATAGTTTAAATGCTGATCTTTCATCCATGCAGCTTTCAAACACAACAAACGAGCAGCCTCAATTTCAGTTGCCATATCCGCCAATTTAAAAGCAATGGCTTGGTGATTCATGATTTCAGTTCCAAAAGCCTTTCGCTCTTTACTATATTTCAAACTTAACTCATAAGCACCACTAGCGATACCCAATGCCTGAGCAGCAATACCAATTCTTCCACCACTCAAAACCTTCATCGCAAACTTGAAACCAAATCCATCTTCACCAATCCTATTTTCCTTAGGAACCTTTACATCTTGGAACATGATACTGTGCGTATCGCTACCGCGAATACCTAACTTGTCCTCCTTCTTACCTACGGTAACACCCGCCCACTCCTTCTCAACAATAAACGCATTAATACCTTTGTGACCTTTAGCCACATCCGTTTGCGCTATCACAATATAATAACTAGCAGAATTACCATTGGTAATCCAGTTCTTAGTGCCATTTAAAACATAATGATCGCCCTCTTCAAATGCTGTAGTACGCTGACTAGTAGCATCGCTACCCGCCTCAGGTTCGCTCAATAAAAATGCACCTATTTTCTGACCCGTTGCCAAAGGAACTAAATACTTCTGCTTTTGTTCTTCATTACCAAACGTTTCAATACCCCAACAAACCAAAGAATTATTCACACTCATACAAACACTAGCCGATGCATCAATCTTGGAAATCTCTTCCATCGCCAATACATAACTAATAGTGTCCATTCCACCTCCACCGTACTTAGGGTCTACCATCATACCCATAAACCCTAATTCACCCATTTTCTTTATCTGCTCAGCAGGAAATTTCTGGTGCTCATCGCGCTCAATTACACCCGGCAACAATTCCGTTTGTGCAAAATCTCTGGCAGCTTGTTGAACGGCCAAATGTTCCTCAGTAAGCTCAAAATTCATCATGTTGATTATCTAGTTTATTACGTTTTTGCAAATTTAAGCGGCCCAAAACGATTTTCCTCGTTTAACCACAAACTTATTCTATTTACCAACTTAATTTATTGGTTATCTCTCCATTCGTAAACCCACTGCGCCTGTATCATCTCCAAATATCCCTCCGTACAAGCTTCTCTAGTTCCAGCAAAATTAGGAATCTCCAATACCCACTCCAGTAAATCTGTAAAACGAATACGGTAGATCTGTGTTTCTCCAAACGCATCGCCAAAACGCTCGTAAAGCTTCATCGCGATATCCTCAAAATCGGTCCATTCTATTGGTGGTTCGTACATATTTATCTCTTTTAATGACCAATTATTCCCGATTGATCCGGGATGATTACACGTAAATCGCCCTCCTCGCCCAACTTACACTGACAGGCTAGCCTGCTGTTGTATTTCGGATTACGCGCTCTGTCTACATATTCTTCCTCGCGATCACTCATTTCCGGCAACAAATCCTCACCCTCCTCCACGTACACATGGCAAGTAGAACAACCACAAACACCACCGCAATTATGATTCAAATGTATATCGTTGTCCAACGCAACTTCTAAAATAGATTCACCTTCCTCGATACTTACCGTAACCGATGGTTTACCCTTTTCTTCAAAATCAAACGTTATCGTACCCATAATGCTGCCGCGAAAATAACACTTCTCTCACCCAAATGGTTTGCTATTTTTCCATGAACAATACACTATCTTTGCAAACAAGTTCTATGATTTCAAGAAGACTGGTGAGAATTAAAGCGCTACAAGCCCTATACGCCTGGCAACAAAGTAGCGAAAACAGCACCCAAGAGGCTATTGACCTGCTCAAAAAAGATATTGCAAACTTTCACAATATCTACCTTTTTCTACTCGATTGGCCTTACCAGTTATCCCAATCTCTGCAAGAAAAAGTTGAAATAGAAAAAAGTAAGTTTTATCCAGATCACGATAAAATAAGACAATTACAACTCCTTAGCCGAATTAGCGGGGTAAAACACCTGCATCGCGAAGCTTCAGCGCTAATGCCCATAGATTTTCCATTCCATTGGGACGATATCAAAAACCAAGCAGACGAATGGTACAATCTAATTCTTCAATGGCCCGAAACCAAAGACCTAAACATCTTTGACGAACCCCCTATTTCCATACAAATCCCTTTCCTAAAAACATTTTTCGAAGAATTCATCAATCGATCCGAATCCTTCAACCAATCACTAGAAGAAATTTATCCCCGTTGGTCTGATGACGATCCTTTCGTATATCGCGAAATCGTTAAAACAATAGAATCCCTAAAAGAATCGGGGGAAATTACCGTCCTTTCAGCCCCATTAAACACCTCAGAAGAAGTAGAAATGGCCATGAGTCTTGTACTTACATCGGCAAGAAATAGTCAACAATACGAACAACTAATTTCCGAAATTACAGACAATTGGGACCCATCAAGGATTGCAAGCATCGACCTAATAA
>JBJOFM010000092.1:0-3112 GCA_046048755.1 Bacteroidota bacterium
AACTTTTATTCATTTCCATGGAAAATATTGGCGAATTTCAACAATTTCAACCGAAAAACGCCAACAATTATGAAAATATGCAAATCACAAAAAATAATTCGCAAAAAACACCGAAAATAAAGGGGGTTTTGTCGTTGTATTGTAAACTTGCAACATGTTTGCCGGAAGAGATGAAATTGTATTTGATTTAATTAATCAAGAACTAAAAAGACAAGAAGAAGGAATTGAATTAATCGCAAGCGAAAACTTTGTTAGTAAGCAAGTTATGGAAGCCATGGGCTCCGTTCTTACCAACAAATATGCCGAAGGCCTACCCAAAAAACGCTATTACGGCGGTTGCCAAGTAGTTGACCAAATTGAACAGTTGGCCATTGATCGACTTAAAAAATTGTTTGGGGTAGAATGGGCCAATGTACAGCCGCATTCAGGAGCACAAGCCAATGCCGCAGTAATGTTGGGGGTATTAAAACCCGGCGATAAAATATTGGGGTTTGATTTAAGTCATGGCGGTCACCTCACCCACGGTAGTACGGTGAATTTCTCAGGAAAATTGTACAGCCCTTCCTGTTATGGAGTGGACAAAGAAACCGGCATCATCAATTACGATGCAGTTGAACAAAAGGCAATAGAAGAACAACCCAAACTCATTATTTGCGGTGCATCTAGCTATAGTAGGGATTGGGATTACGAACGATTACGTGCCATTGCGGATAAAGTAGGTGCTTTATTGCTAGCCGATATTGCTCACCCCGCAGGATTAATTGCCACGGGATTACTCAATAACCCCGTACCGCATTGCCATATTATCACCTCCACTACCCACAAAACTTTGAGAGGTCCACGTGGGGGAATTATCATGATGGGCAAAGATTTTCCAAATCCCTGGGGCGAAAAAACTCCCAAAGGAGAGATCAAAATGATGAGTGCCATTTTGGATAGTGCCGTTTTCCCAGGAACTCAGGGCGGACCTTTAGAACACGTAATTGCCGCCAAAGCAGTAGCCTTTGGAGAAGCTTTGCAACCTGAATTTACTCAATACATGCAGCAAGTGGTAAAAAATGCCGAAACCCTAGCAAAAGCCATGGTAGAAAAAGGATATTCCATCATTTCCGGGGGCACCAACAACCACTTAATGTTAATTGATTTGCGATCCAAAAACGCGGATTTAACCGGGAAATTAGCGGAAGAAACATTGGGTAAATGCGACATTACCATCAATAAAAACACTGTTCCTTTTGAAACGCGGAGTCCGTTTGTTACCTCTGGCATTCGATTAGGAACACCCGCGGTAACTTCCCGAGGATTAAAAGAAGAAAATATGCTTCAAATTGCTGACATAATTGATACCGCCTTGTGCAATACCAGCAACGAAGCGGTATTATTGGAGGTGAAATTCAAGGTCCATGCGTTAATGAAACAATTCCCGTTGTATTTGTAATTATTTATTTTAGAATAACAGAAAGGGGCCTCATCTAAACTGATTTATATCATTGTAAATCTTTATGAATTTGTCTAATTTTGGGTTTTATATACCATGAAACGTCTACTAGTTTTTGTACTTTTAGTTGCCGTAATGCTGCCTTCGGTACTAAAACTAGTAACTATAATCTCGTTTTATGCTAATCGAGATTACATAGCCAAAGAATTATGTGTAGAAAAAAACAATCCTAATAATTGCTGTTTAGGATCATGTCAGCTTCAACAAAAATTAGCAAAAATAGATTTCGATAAAGCCACAACTCCTCTACATCATAGTTCGTTTCCCAATCTTCCAGTAGAAGATCATTGGGTATTGTGCATGGAAAATTCTATATCCGTGTGTTCCAATCAAACTTACTACCATAAGATAAATTCATCTTTAAGCAATATGCATCCAGATGATGGCTATTTGCACAAATTATTTCAGCCGCCACAATTTTCTTGATTTTTTTTATACCTCGTAGCTTATTATCAATTGTATTGTATAACAATGCATTGAAATAGCAGCTTCTAATGCACTTCCTTAATTATTCAAATCACAAATTAATTTAAAAAATCATGAAAAAATCAATTCGCTTGTTTTTTGCCGCAATGGCCGCAATACTGCTTATATCAACTCAATCCTGTAAAGATAAACCACCAGTAATCGATACTGAAAAAGGATCTATCGTTCTTGAATTCGATCATAAATGGGGCATGAATGAAGAACCCTTTTTATATGGTTCACCTATGGTTCACCCAATGTCTGGGGATACTTTAACTACTAATTGACTGCGTTATTATATCAGTAATATAGAATTAGTAAAAACAGATGGCTCCAAATTTATTATTCCCAACAGCTATTTTCTGGTAGATCCTAACAACAATACATTCCAACTTGATAATCTACCCAAGGGTGATTATACCGGAATAAACTTTCTGATAGGCGTGGATAGTTTACACAATTGTAGTGGAATCCAAGAAGGTGCTTTATCTCCATCCAACGGTATGTTTTGGAGTTGGTCAACAGGGTATATTTTTGTTCGCGTAGAAGGAAAAAGCAACCAATCGCCTACGGGAAATTTCCTGTATCATTTAGGAGGCTACCAAGGTCCATTTAATGCCATTCGCGCAAAAAATTTAAATTTCGGTAGTTCAGTATTATCGGTGAATCCACAGGCCAAACCCACTGTACATTTAATCACAAACGTGGCCAAATTATGGCATGGCCCAGTAAAAACAGCTGAATTATCTATTTTACACGCCATAGGCGCCGAGGCCTCTACCTTAGCCACCAATTTCTCTAACGGCATTAGATTCGACCATATACATCCCTAATCAAATCAACACCTAAGAGACAGGAGAATTTATTTTACCGGTCTCTTAGGTGTTACTAATGCAATGGAAAACCTACGAAAAAACCAAAAGTTGGTTTTGTGGCTTACTATATTCACAGGGTATATTTCCCTATTAAATTTATCGTCCTGTAAAAACGAGTCGCCAGGAAATACAGAGAATTTCATTGAATTTCCCAATCATTTTCCCAATCCTAACTATAACAATTCAGAAAATCCTATCACAAAAACTGGGTTTGAATTAGGAAAACAATTATTCTACGATAAAAACCTCTCCCTTACAAGGACCATTTCATGTG